>CAYLZS010000232.1:0-7793 GCA_964388065.1 uncultured Granulosicoccaceae bacterium | reverse complement strand
AGATAATTCCCCGAGTGTATCAGCCCGAGGTGAGCAATCGAGTCCTCCGATACCGAGAGACGCTATTGCCATAAAAGGCGCTTGTTCTATCCACTGCTGATACGCTGGTGTGAGGCAATCAGACTCTTTTGCCAGCGAGTTTGGTTTGGCTTTGCCGTATAAAGCTTGTAGTTCCGCTTCACTCTTTACTGTTGAATCTGAATTCATTTCATTACTCTTCCCGGATTATCTAATTCCACACAGTTAAAACTACCTACTACCTGACAACGTCAATCACCGCGAGCATATCTTCACCGTCTTCACTCATACCCGTTTCAACGAATCCCGTTTTCATATACAGCCCTTTTGCCGGAACATTGTCAGGCGAATAACATATTTCAATCTTTTCTATATTTTTGTCAGTCTTAATTTCATCGAATGCCAATTGCAGTGCCTTACCACCAATGCCTTTTTTTTGTTGCTTAAAAGTCACCATAAAGCGATATATTATCACCTCGGTTTTCGAGGTTTCAGCCCACATAATGAATCCGACCGGCTCGTCATCCAGATAGATAGCACGCGGGGTAACACCATCTTCGAAATGCGATTCGAGAATTGACATCGAATTATCTGAAATGAATTTGTATTGCTCATCGGGCAGAGGTAAATCACACACTGCCCTGTAGTTATCTTTGTCTACCGTACGCAAAGATACGTTCATAACTCACTCCGGTAACCTATACTTTAATGTCAGTGATCAGATTACCATTATTTCAGCCGGTGCGCGGGAAGTTAGCAAGGTTGCACTATTATCGCCCACAACAATATTTTCCTCGTGCACCATCATCAGACCATCACCATAGGAAAGTGACGGCTCTATAGTCAGAACCATATTTTTTTGCAAAACCGTTTTATCAAATGTGGCGTGAGACGGTTGCTCTGTAAGCTGCATTCCCAGCCCATGCCCTAATCGGCCAATATCACCACCACTGTCATCAAATTCCGCAATGACCGCAGACATTGCATTGAACAAATCACAGCACGTGTTACCGGGACGTGCGGCTTCGATACCCGCCTCTGTTGCACGCCACAACACATCATAGGCACGTCTGGCTCTATTATCTGTTTGGCTAATGGCCCAGTTACGATCAAAATCGCAGAAGTAACCGTCCCAGATGCAACCAGTATCCATCATTAAAATATCCCCCGATTGCAGCGGTCGGTGCGTTGGTGGTGAAATGACATCGGAATAGCCGCCCTGATCTGCTCCACCCACAAGGTACGGACAATCATCAGCACCCAACCCTATTGCCGTTCGCCTGAACTCACGAAAAACATCTTCTAACGGCATATCAACAGACACGAACTCCGGCACCACAGAAAATGCGGATGATCCGATCCCACAGATGTACTGTAGTTTTTCAATCTCGGCTGATGATTTAACCATACGAAGACCCTGCACCAGATCAGTGGCATCAGAGATTTGCATACCCGGTAGTGAAATTATCAGCCGCTCCCAATCTCCCAGTGGCATTCGCAAGTACGTTTCATGACCCTTCATTACACCCAGACGCGCACCACTTGCAGATAGCGGCAATAACAAGTCAGTGAGTAAACTGATGCCGTCGTCTGCTGGTGCCGGCGCACTCCAGGTGCGAATATCGTCCAGCCAGCTCTGCCGCATAAGAGCTGCACCAATCTCTGGTATCACAGCTATCGGCTTACCCTCTGCCGGTATAAACACAAACCAAGGTCGAGTCGGGCTTTGCCAGAATAGCGTATGAAATCCGGTGAAGTAACGAACCTCGGGCTCAGTCGTCAAGAGAATACCGGCAAGATCCTGCTCTGCCATTTTTGCCTGAGCACTCGCTGTGCGGGCCTGATACTCACTGGTGTCGAATCCACGTGCGGGTGCATTAATTTGCATTTTCGTTAAAACCCTTAACGCTGTTGCCTGATCTCACCATCACAAATACCCAACTACTATTCACACTCCCGGAGTGTATTTCATATACCGATGCTGTGTAGTAATGTGGTCGGCTATATATTTGGCATCGTGCCAGACACCCCAGATAAAAGAAGACCCCCGACGGGATAACCACGGCAAGCCCAAAAAATAGATACCCTGCTGCGATGTAACGCCACGCTGGTGCACTGGCTTGCCTTCATGATCAAATACATCAGCCTGCAGCCAGTCAAAATCGTTTCTGTATCCGGTTGCCCAGATCACCGAGTTGATCCCGGCACTTTTTAGTTGTAATTCACGAATCGGTTTATCAACACACTCGGGGTTAGCGATTAACTTTTTCGCGTCCTCATCGGGCGGCAGATCAAGCCCATTGCGTTTTATATAAGCATCGGCTTCGGCAAGCATATTGAGATAACTTGAATCGCCGTGCGCAATATTACTCGCAAGATCATCGGCAAAGTGCAGCACACCGTTTTTGTAATCCTGCGTCATTCCCACAAGCTTCATTCCACGAGATGCAAACTCACGGAAATCAACCGTCTTGCCACCGTGTGCGCCACTGACGGCAATGGTCACATGGGCGGTATCAGGATCTACAGTGGCGAGATCCCACTTGCCAAGTACGCCAAGCCACCAGACAAAGTCACGGTTGCGGTAGCTTCTTGGTGGTCTTTCATGCGGACCTACTGAAAGATAAACTTCTCTGCCTGAACGCAATAACTCATCGGCAATTTGCGAACCGGACGATCCCGACCCAACCACCAGAACGGCACCGTCAGGCAGCTGCTGTGGATTGTAATAACTGTTTGAATGCAGCTGCAGCAAAGATGCATCGGATGGAATTACCGGTGGTATTACCGGGTGCTGGAACGGGCCTGTCGCCGAGACAATGTTCATTGCCTCAAACGTACCTTCTGTAGTAATAATTTCAAATCCTGCACCTGCAGATCGGCTACCGGCTTTCAGCACTTCTACTCCACACTTTATCGGTGCGTTTATCTTTTTGGCAAAGTCTTCAAAATATTCAGTCACATCATCTTTGGTAGCAAATGCATCAGGATGAATCTTGAAGTCCATAGTTGGAAATGCATCGTGCCATGCGGGACCATTTGCAACCAGTGAGTCCCATCGACCGGTACGCCATTGCTCGGCTATGCGTGCTTTCTCAAGCACAATGTGATCAACGCCGTTATTGCCAAGATGCTCACTCATTGCAAGCCCGGCCTGTCCGGCACCGATAACGACTGTGTCTATTTTTCCGGTGTCTATTTTTCTGGTGTCTGTTTTTCTGGTATCTGTTTTTTGGACAGTCATTAATACTTGTTTAAATTTGGCTTGTGCAGACTGAGCAGTTTAACTGGCACCCGCACTGCGATAAAGCCTCGATTAACCGTTCTGCACGACTATGCTCAGGTATTTCACCCGGATAACGCATTTCGGTCAGACCAGTCTGTCCAAAAACGCAAGCACAGGTTCCAGTACACGATCTGTCGGGGTTTTAGCCTGCATATGTCCATACCCCTCAAAATGTACAAATGACGCGTTTGGCAATTCCTGAGCGCACTTCTCCATTAATAAAAACCTTGCATCTTCAGAACCTGCCATAACCAGAAACGGCATGGACATGCCTGCCATTGAGCCTGCCAGTGATTCGCGATCAGTCGCCGCTGCAACCAATGCCGGCAGATCATTTTCTTCCAGTATCAGTTTGCGCCCGGGTGCAGATATCTGTTCACCAAGATAACCTTCCATGGCAGTTATAAAATCAGACGAATGGGTGCCGTCTACACCGGCAAACGAGTCAAACGAAGATTCGTATGGATGAGCACCCCAGGTAACTATTGACAAAACTCTCTCCGGATTACTCTTCGCAAGATTGAAAGCATAGATTCCACCCAGTGAATAGCCAAAGATGTGCGCGACAGATACGTCAATTGCGTCAAGAACCGCAATCACATCACTTGTACGTTTATCCCACGAGTAGGCATCGGGAAGATGAGGTTTGTCGCTTAGTCCATGACCACGGGCATCTATCAGTATCAGTCGAAATCTTTCGGCCAGCTTTTCCACATAGCCAAGTGAAATCCAGCGCTGCAGATTTCCAGAGTACCCGTGCAACATCACCAGCGGTGGTCCGTCTCCGAGCACTTCGTATCGGATTTTAACTCCGTAATTAACTGCAAAGGGCATATAGCACCCTGTTTTCGAAATAAATAATTACCGACCAGCTCATGCCATTGCCTTAACCCCAGCTAACATTCAGGGATTCAAGCCCGTGAAAATGAAAGCTATCCCGATAGACTGGCTCTTCACTTAGTCGCAAAGGTTGCAATCGTTGAAATAAGGCACTTAGTGCAATACGCATCTCAAGTTTTGCCAGTGGCGCGCCAACGCAAAAGTGAATGCCCGCACCAAGAGAGACATGATTGCCATCTTCCCTTTCCGGCTTAAACTCCTGAGGCGAATCAAATGCCGCAGGACAGTGGTTTGCTGCCCCTAACAATAACGCTATCTCGGTACCGGCATCTACCACGACATCATCAGACAATGAAATCTTTTCCTGTGCATAGCGTGTGAAAAGATGCAATGGAGCATCGTGGCGCATGCACTCCGCTACTATTTTTTCTGCCTCTGACCGGTTTTGCCACCATACGTGGTTGACTGGCGGGTTGCGAATCAACGTAGCCACTGCATTACCTATCTGATGAACAGTCGCTTCATGTCCGGCATTCAACAACAAAATGGCGACAGAGATAATTTCATCATCAGTTGGTCCATCATTTTCTGACTGCAGATTAATCAGATGCGAGAGCAGTTTGTCGTCCGGGTGTTTGCGCAGATTAGCAATCTGGCCCTGCAGGAAGGCGATAAACTCTGCACTGGCCCGATTGGCCTCCAGTTCGTCCTGATGGCTTTGTGTCATTGTATAGACCTTTACCATTGCATGTGACCAGTCCAGCAACTGACCGGTGAATGATTCAGGAATACCTAATAACCTCGCAATAACCGTTACAGGAATCGGAGTAGCAAATTGTGATAACAACTCAGCGCATCCATCTGCTTCAAAGGTATCAATACAGGCATGGGCAAGTTCTGTAATTTCCTGCTCCATCGTTTCAATTTGTCTCGATACAAACGCTCGATTTACAAACCTTCGTAATCTTGTGTGCTGCGGTGGTTCAAGTGCAAGCAGCGAGTACTTTTCGGACGCCGCAAAATCACATAAATGTGCTGCATAGGGTTTTCGTTCAAAGCCCGATGGTGGCAGCCTCGCGAATCGTTTATCACGCAGGCAACTGTTAACTGCCTCAAAGCCAACCAGACACCACATACCGTACTCTTCCCAGAATATCGGACCGCCGCGCTCATGCATTTCACGGTATGCCTTGTTGGGGTTACGGTAGAACCCAGGGTCTTTCGGGTCCAGGCTAAAGTGCTGTGGATCGCGCCATTGAATTTCCATACAACACCCGAGATTCTCAGACCGGCAGCAGCGGATCTTGCTCAAAGGAAACTCCATCCCATCCCACGTTAATAAAGTTCCTGATATTAGCGTGATCCTGTCCGTCCGGGTGTTTTAGCACATCTTCGCGGTAAAAATGTCCAAACAGCCAGGGGGTTTTATTTGCACTAATATTGTGCATTTTCGCGAACGCGAGAATTTTGCAGCTTCCCTCATTGCTACCGGCGTTGTTGACCGCGTCACCACAACTAAAATTTACCGGTGTGTAGTTGTAGTTTGCTTCAATCACTTGTATCACGTCTGAAAAATCCAGTTTTTCAGGCGAGGTTTCAAGTGTTTTTAGTAATGACGCAACGTTCATAGACCAGTCTTTTATTTGTAGTTAACCGAGACTTCCGATCATACACCGCAACGCAGGGCCAATTCTGATAATCTAACGCTTGTCTCCAGCTACCTCACTGTCATTCAAAGAACTATGAATCAGGAAAGCAATAAAAAGCCAAGGATCGCCATCCTCGACGACTACTACAATCGTGCTCAGAGCTTTGCAGACTGGGCAAATACAGATATCGCAGATTTTGTATTTTTCGACCAAACAATGTCATCTGAAACCGAGCTGGTTGCAGCCCTTAAAGATTTTGATGCGGTGGGACTGATGCGGGAGCGCACCCCGTTCCCTGAATCTGTAATTAATCAATTGCCACAACTTAAACTGATAATTACCAGCGGTAAAAAAAACGCATCAATCGACGTGAAAGCCGCAAGCGCCAGGGGCATTACTGTTTGCGGTACTGAGTCGCCCGGACACGCGACCGCAGAGCTTGCTCTGTTGCTGGTAATGTCATTATCAAGAAAGCTGGTACCGCTGGTAAACGGATTAAAACAAAACAACCAATGGCAGCCACAAATGGGACGCGACCTGCGTGATCGCACACTGGGCATACTCGGTCTGGGCAGGCTCGGCAGCCAACTGGCAGGCTTTGCACAGGCGTTAGGCATGAACGTCATAGCATGGAGCGAAAACCTTGAAGAAGGAGCCTGCAGGGAAAACAACGTTGCTTATGTTTCACGTAAAGAACTGTTCGAGCAGGCAGACTTTGTCTCAGTTCATCTGAGACACTCTGATCGAACACATCATATGATCAACGCAGACGATTTTAAAAACCTTGGCGGAAGCAGCTATATTGTAAATACATCACGAGCTGAAATAATTGACTCCAAAGCACTTAAGCACGCTCTGGATAACGACATTATTGCCGGAGCCGCTACCGATGTATTCGAAATAGAACCTGCAAAAAATTCTGACTGGATGGTCAGTCACCCAAAGATACTGGCGACACCTCATATCGGTTATTGTACAGCTGAAACTTTTGATGTTTTTTATCAGCAAATGCTGGAAGGGTTTATTGCTTATTACAACGGATCACCAATACGGATGATTACCTGAGTGTCCCATACAAATAAAGTCGGTATCTCCAGATAAATGTCGGTTACTTTCCGTTAAAAATAGCAACTTTCACTACCAGGAATGCTTCATTCCGGCACTCAATCCGGCAGTAGTCGCAGAAGCGGCAGTTCGCTGACTTTTTTGTGATGGGTGTAATTCTGAACTACAAACGACAGATGTTTCTCTAGTACGTGCTATAAATTGACGCAACATTCCGCATCAATTTACGATGTAAATTATCATCCGACGTGATTGTTTATGTCAGATGATACTGCATATGAATGTTATGCGAAGGAAATACGAAGTTCTTATTACGAAATCGGAGATGTATGAAATATCTAACACTACTGTTGTGGTTACTACTCTTTGGCGGAAACGCTTCAGCTTTTTTTGGTCCAGGAGTCAACTATGACTCGATCGCTTATTCTCAAAACTATCAATTTCTTACGTACTTCATACCATGTCCAGTTTCCATAAAAACGGAAAAAAGACCTCCGAAATCCTGCTTAGGTGTGTTCAAACGAGATGAAAATTCGTATGAGTATGACTTTCATAATCTTGCCCCTATTGACGCCAAATATGACGAAGGACCTATTTTTATTTCAAACTCCGGGAAGTACATTGTTGTTGTAAACGTTGACCCATTAGCTGCTCCAGTTGGGTTAAAAATATTTCATTCTACGGGTGAGCTTTATAAAGCATATCCCCTCGAAGACATTCTAACTAATGAGCAACTGGATTCCGTTCCTGGTTTTGACAGATCTGTGCTTTGGTTTCAATCAGGATATTTTAAATGGAAACAGGATATTTTTAGTTTCCTTGGGCCAGCGCGTGAATTCCCACGCTCATCATCTGGTTTTTCTCGTAAAACGCGCTGGAAAGCGGAAACAAAACCATATGCGTACAGTATTGATTTAAGTACCGGTGAAGTTTCA
>CAYLZS010000231.1:0-3796 GCA_964388065.1 uncultured Granulosicoccaceae bacterium | reverse complement strand
ATTGATAAAAGTGTCAATTTTCATACGGCACTGACAATTAAAGTACAGCATTTAAATCTTACATTTTTTTCTTTCCCAACATTTTTACACAACACAAAATATTTGTTACACGCTTTAATTTAAATTTGTGTTGATTTATTGATTGTACTCATATTACTGTATTTTGATTGGTTGTTAAAATGTATAAATAGATTAAAGTTTGTATTAACAAAAAACCTTTTCCTATTGTGCTATTCATATAATTGAATTAACGTGCTAAAATTTGTCACTTGAATTTCTTGGAGTTAAGATACTAGATTGTATTTCTACGTCGCAGAAGAAGCAAACCTTGTTGATATAGAGGGAAGTCAGATAGACAGGAGAACCCTCTATAAGTGGTGGCCAAGTTTATTTTTGTTCTTTTGTTTCTTTTGTGATACATTATTGCTATTTAGGGTTCATTGCCCTTAAAAATAGACTACTTTGTGGCGAAAGTCTTTGTTACTTGTGTCTAGGCTTGACCGTAAACACACCACAAAATAGGATAATAATATCACAACCAATCTTTGTTTTCTTTTGTTTTTTTTTACCCCTGATTCCTAGAAAACGTAGACATACTTTTTCCCCAGAAATGGCTGAAAAAGGAGAAGTATCATTACCCCAGACGGAAATTAACAGAGTTTCTGTGAAACCTCCCCCATTCTACTTCAAAAACCCGGGTAGTTGGTTCAGGCAAATGGATTCGCAATTCGTTTTGGCAGGCATCACTCAATCGACCACTAAATATCATCACATAATGGCCGCCCTCCCGGAAGATATTGTAGCGAACGTTCTAACAGACGAAATTGTGGGATATGAAGACCTAAAAAAAGCCGTGCTTGATCATCTGAAGGCCAACAAGCACGAGCTAATCGAACAAGCCCTCGCCGCAGTTGAACTAGGCGACAAGCGGCCTAGTCAGCTTGTGGCAGATATCAAGAAGCGTTTCAACGATATTGGTTTGAAGGCAGACGACACCATTATCAAATCGCGCCTACTGACTGCCCTTCCGACACACCTGAGATCTGCGCTGGTTGGGCATGAAGAACAATCTGTGGATCAATACGCAAAAATCGCGGACAGTATGGTTGCCGTCGCTGCTCCAGCAACACCATTCTCTTCTGTCAATGCCACATATTCTGCAAACAACGACAGACAACCTCCTAGAAACAACAATTTCAGGAACAACACAAACAAGTTTAGTGTGAGGCCTTTCCACCCAGATCAGCGTCCTAAAATATGCAATGCACACATATTTTATGGCGAAAGGGCCAGATCTTGCCGACCTTGGTGTCGATGGCCGTCACACAAACCCCGCATGCTCAGGGCAAACGAGAAAACGCCTCATCAATCACGATCTAACAGCCCAACAAACGTGTAGGTCACGTTAAATGGCCGACGCGTGACCCTAAACAGGCCGTGCTTCTCTCCGTAACCGCTTCTGTAATGGATCATAAGATCGAATTTTTAGTGGACAGCGGAGCAGAGAGATCTGTACTTTCCCGTCAATTCGTACCTGCTTCTTTGCTATATCCTTCAGCGGTCAGCTTGAAAGGAGTTGGCGGTGAAACTCTCAACACTTACGGCCAGTTCTCAACAAAGATCGGTGTTCGATCACTTCGGCGAGAGTTCCCAATCACATTCGTGGTTGCTGATGTCAAACCTATCATTGGAGCTGACTTCCTCACGCGTCATGGCTTGCTATTAAATATGAAGGCAAAGTCACTCCACGATCCACTCACTTCACTCTCAGCCAAACTAAACTCAACCATTGGCCAAGTCTATGCTATACACTTTTCGGAAGTCAACTCTAAATCGTTCTTGTCCCAGCAGTTTCCTACGATCATCAAACCACCAGATTATTCCAGTCTCCCAACATCAACAGTTTGCCATAGTATTGAAACAACCGGTCCACCACTTTTCTGCAAACCGAGGCCACTGTCACCGGCTAAGTTGGACGTAGCCCAGCGCGAATTTAACATCCTACACAAACTCGGAATCGTCAGACCATCAGCGAGCGCTTGGGCATCACCGCTACATATGGTTAAAAAGGGAGACGGCAGTTGGAGGCCCTGCGGAGACTACCGAAGGATCAACGCAGTCACTGTTCCAGATAGGTACCCTTTACCAAATATACAACACTTCCATCATCGCCTCGGTAACTTAACCGTATTTTCGAAAATCGATTTGGTAAAGGCGTACCATTTTATTCCTGTCAATCCCGAGGATATTGCCAAGACCGCAATCTGTACCCCATTCGGTTCATTCGAATATCTAAGAATGCCGTTTGGGCTACGTAACAGCTCCGGCACCTTCCAACGATTCATCAACAATCAACTTAGTGGCGTTCAATGTACAATGGCATACCTTGATGACGTCTTGATTTTTAGTCGAACGGTGGAAGACCATAAGAAGGACGTGCACTCTGTTCTCAGCAAACTAGATGCCGTAGGTTTGAAAGTTAATGAGGCAAAGTGTAAGTTCTTTCAAGACGAAATCGAATTCCTAGGATACAATATTACGAAAAATGGCATTCAACCACCCCAATCACGAGTGGAAGCACTATCCCAACTCCCAGAACCGAAGGACAAAAAGGAAACACAACGGATACTTGGAATGTTCGGCTTCTATCAGCGCTGCATTCCAAGTTACGCATCACTTGCATTGCCGTTGCGGATGGCTACTAGAAGTGAAAACTTTGAATGGACTCAGCTTCAATCCGACGCTTTCTCTCAACTCAAAGAATCACTGAAATCAGCTGTACAACTTTCGTTCCCAGACAGAAATGGTATGCTCTCCATCACTGCGGATGCTAGCAACGTGGCAATAGGGGCTTGCTTGAACCAATCAGTTGGCGATGAAGTCAAGCCACTATCATTCTTCTCCCGAAAACTGACCGAACATGAAAAACGCCTTAGCGTTTTCGAGCGAGAATTGTTGGCGGTCTTTGCAGCGGTTCGTAAATGGAGAGATATTATTGATGGCATGGCTACAACGGTCTTCACTGACCACAAGCCGATCGTTGGTGCATTCCACAACACGAAACCTCGACTATCTGACAAACAGCAACGGCAATTCTCCTTTATTGCTGAGTATGTCTCGGACATAGTCCATATATCAGGAAAGGACAATGTCGTTGCTGACTCCTTGTCAAGGAACATTTCAGTAATAACAAGCAAAACCCCAGACAAAGCACCCTGTGACCTTATCGGAATCGCGAAGGAACAAGAAAAATCAGAAGAATTCCCTGGAGAATATAAAGGCTACACAATCTGCAATTCCGGACCTCAACTATTCTGCAACACGTCATACCCGAATCCTCGACCTGTGGTTCCTATAAGCCTTAGAAAGGATGTTTTTGACGTTTTACATGGATTGAGCCACCCCGGAATAAGAGCGACCCAGAGGTTGATCAACTCTCGGTACTTCTGGGTGGGAATGAACGACGATATTCAAACCTGGTGCAGGCAATGCTTAAAATGTCAAGAGTGCAAAATAGGCAGACACACAAAAAAGGAAATCAGTGACTTACCTTTCCCAACACAAAGATTTACGGACGTTCATATGGACATTGTCGGGCCTTTGGATCCCCCTGAAAGCGACAACACCAGGAAACCTCGATACCTCCTGACAATTATCGACTCGCACACCAGATGGTTAGAGGCAACCCCCTTGACGGAAATAACATCACAATCAATTTGTCAAGCATTTATCGGTACATGGGTTTGTCGTTTCGGACCTCCGCTTAATTTAGTGACAGATCGCGGCACACAATTTA
>CAYLZS010000230.1:0-29544 GCA_964388065.1 uncultured Granulosicoccaceae bacterium | reverse complement strand
TCACTGGCAATACGCATTTTGCGCGATAGTTTAACGTCGCCAAGGATGCGATCAAGATAGGCATCCATGACATCTGTTTCGGAATAACCACCGTCACCACTCGCAAGGTCATCGTTAACCAGTCTTTTGTATAGATCCTGGATGCCATCGCCAAACAATGTATCACCACCGATCATCATCTTTAAACCATTATACTCTGGCGGGTTGTGGCTGCCGGTCACCATGATCCCGGTACCAGTCTCGAGGTGGTAGGTAGAAAAATACAAAACCGGTGTTGGCACCATACCGATATTAATCACATCACATCCGGTACTTTGAATACCTTTGGACAGTGCTGCAATCAAATCGGGTCCGGACAATCGCCCGTCACGAGCCAGGTTCACAGTCTTCTGGCCGCGAGCTAACGCCTCGGAACCAAACGCTCGACCAATTTGTTCACAAGCTTCCGGGGTCAGCGCATCGGCTACAACGCCACGAATGTCATATGCACGGAAAATGGACGCATCTATGTTCATTTAGCAGTCTCTTTCTGGTTAAATCTGTCGCCGCAATATCAGTACAGGATTATGAGGCGGTTGTAAAAAGTGCTCTGTTAATCAGGCAATGCGAATGCAGGAAGCCCGCCAAACGGTATCTGGACAGGCATCCGGCTTCTTCTAATGGCTGCCGGACGACCCAAAACCACCACTGCCGCGGTCGGTCACGGTAAATTCGTCGACAATATTAAAAGAGGTTTGCACCACCGGCACAATGACTAATTGCGCTATCCGATCACCCGCCTCTATGGCGAACGCTGTATCAGAGCGGTTCCAGCACGAAACAAACAACTGCCCCTGATAATCAGAATCAATTAACCCGACCAGGTTGCCAAGCACAATACCATGCTTGTGACCCAGTCCCGACCGCGGCAATAACAAGCCGGCAAGACCGGGGTCGGCAATGTAGAGCGCGATACCCGTCGGAATCAATTCCACAGCACCGGGCGACATGGTTAATGTTGAGTCCACACAGGCACGCAAATCAAGTCCGGCCGAGCCTTGCGTTGCATGCTCTGGCAGCGCTATCTCCCGACCAATTCGTGGATCAAGAATTTTTACCTGTGCTTTATTCATAGGCTACTGTTTCTTACGAGCTGACACTGTTGTAGCGCTTAGCTAAAAGATCAATAAGACTGTCAGCAAGTGCTCTTTTAGATTGCAATGCAAAAGACTGCGTACCGCCATCACGCCAAAATACTTCTACGGTATTGTTGTCGCTGCCAAACGCCCGTCCGTTACCAACCAGATTGGCGATGATCATATCGAGATTTTTTTCCTCGAGTTTTAACCTCGCATAGTGTTCAAGATTCTGAGTCTCTGCTGCAAAGCCAACACAAAAGGGTCGGTTTGCAGAGTTTGCTACTGCACTGAGAATATCCGGGTTACGTACAAGTGTGAGGGTTAAATCGTCTTTTGTCTTTTTAATTTTTTCGCGGCTGGGCGCATCGATACGATAGTCCGCCACGGCAGCCACGGAAATAAATATTCCCGGTGTTTTAATCCGCAACATTACTTCCGAGTGCATGTCTTCAGCGCTGGTTACCTCTACCCGATCAACACCGTCTGGTGCAGCCAGATTAACCGGTCCGCTAATAAGAGTGACCCGTGCACCAGCAGATCGAGCTGCCTCTGCAAAGGCATAGCCCATCTTGCCACTGCTGTGGTTACTTAAAAAACGTACCGGATCTATGCTTTCTCGCGTAGGTCCGGCAGTGATCAATACGTCTGTGTTCTGTAACGCACCTGACGACATCTGATGCGTATCACCTGTTGCCACATCCCCTTGCAGTGCCGCTACAATATCGTCAGGCTCAAGCATTCTGCCGGCACCGGTCTCACCACATGCCTGCGATCCAACACCGGGCCCGAGCACTCTAACGCCCCGGCTTTGAAGTGTTGCAATATTAGCGCTCGTCGCTGCGTGTTCCCACATCATGCTATTCATTGCAGGTGCAATCACAACAGGTGCAGTGGTCGCCAGGCATAAGGTTGACAGCAAATCATCTGCGATACCGACACTCAGTCTGGCGATGGTATTGGCAGTCGCTGGCGCTATTAACACCATACTCGCCCAACGCGCCAGCTCTATATGACCCATACCGGCTTCGGCCTGCTCATCGAGTAACTCTATGTGCACCTCATTGCCAGACACTGCCTGAAAAACCAGCGGGCGGACAAACTCACAGGCAGCTGCTGTCATCACCACCTGAACTTCAGCACCGTGATCGATTAGCCGTCTGACAAGCTCCGGTGCTTTGTAGGCTGCTATTCCACCCGTAACACCGAGTATTATTTTTTTAGACACCACACTCATAAGCTCTATTATATCAGTCTGATTCCCATGCCGAACAACAAACGATCCATACCATCATCATAAGAAACTATCCATTCTTACCATGTAAAAAAACACGACCTGATCGACAACATCCATCTGCAAAAAATTTAACACTGCCTCCATGGCAATGACAGATGTACCCGTCAGTGAGCGTCCGCGAGAGAAGTTACTAACGCGCGGTGCTGAAACCCTGACAGACGCCGAACTTTTGGCAATATTTGTGCGCACTGGAGTACCTGGGCGCAGCGCAGTAGAAATAGCTCACGACATCATTGGCGAGTTCGGTGGGTTGGTCGAGCTGCTTCAAGCCAGTAAAAAAAGCTTTTGCAACACACGCGGGCTCGGCCCTGCAAAGTACGCTCAATTATCCGCCGTTTTAGAAATTGCCAAAAGATACCAGTTCAACAAAGCTGAGAGAGGGGCGTTTCTGGAATCTCCGGATGCAGTAAAAAGCCTGGTTGCACTGGAAATGCGGAACCTTGAACACGAGATCTTTGCCTGCCTTTTTCTCGACAACAGACATCGGCTTATCTCTTATGAAGCTTTATTCAGAGGTACGATCGACTCAGCCAGCGTCTACCCACGTGAAGTAGTCAAAGCGGCACTCGCCTGCAATGCTGCAGCTGTAGTATTCGCTCACAACCACCCCTCCGGAGTTGCAGAACCGAGTCGCGCTGATATCGATATCACAACAAGACTCAGCAAAGCGCTCAATCTGATTGATGTGCGTGTTCTCGACCACATCATCGTTGGTGGTAACTATCAGGTATCTCTGGCAGAACGTGGAGAGTTGTAGCCGGCATAATCAGGCAACAAAACAAAAACTAAAGACAAAAAAAAGGGCGATCCACAGATCGCCCTTTGGTACAGCATTTCAGGAACGCTTAGTTAAGCGCTTCAACCCGAATTTCTACACGTCTGTTCAGACGTCTGCCTTCAGCGTTGTCGTTGCTGGCAATTGGAGCAGTCTCGCCCAGACCTGAAGCTGTGACAGGAACCTGAGGGAATGCACCCTGCAAGGTCGATTTAACCGTCTCAGCACGTCTCTCTGACAAGCCCTGGTTATACTCAACAGCACCGCGGCTGTCAGCATGACCCACGACGTCAATCAGCTCGATGTCAGAATAAGTTCTCAGTTTCTCGATTAACGTATCCATCTCACGATTACCCTGACCAGTCAGCTGTGACGAGTCGTAAGGGAAAAGAGCACGTCCACTCAGAACTACCTTTTCTACCTCAGCTGCCGGAGGTGGAGGAGGCGGAGCTGGTGCTGGAGCCGGAGGAGGTGGTGGTGGAGGAGGTGCCGGAGCTGGTGCTGGAGCTGGTGCCGCAGCCACTTTGTCACCCGCACCGTCGCCCTTGCCTTCGCAAGAACCAATTTCGGTATCTTCACTGAACCTGCTGGTATGAAGGCAGCCGTTAGTTACGCCAATGACTTTACCGCCTGAATTTGCAACGTAACTCTCCGTTGCGTCTTTTTCGCCACTATCAGCAGCGCCACCACCCAGCGTGCCGCAACCTGTAAGGATCGTTGCTGCAATAGCAACGGACAGGAGTTTTATATGCATGGAAATCACTCCGATTTTGCAAGAATACTCTAATTAAAATTATATTAAGAGCAGAATCCGTATGTTTCCTACTCACCCACAGGGTGCACGGTTGGCCGTGCGCTTTTTTTGTTTTACCGCAACAGAGTAAGTGACACCCACTCCACAACGACATGCCCGCTAAACGGATATTAATCAACTCGATATCCTGAATTTCATAATACGTACACGGTTGACCGGAATCCTAACACAACTTTATGTGAGATGATCAACAATTGCCGGGACACAATCTTGATGCTGTCTGCGTTTTGGGGTTCAAACACGGCGGCTACGGTATTATTTCGTTCTACTTCAGTGATTTATGTTTCATAAACTATACAAAACAATACTGACAGAAGTTTGTTGTCTTTGCGACACTCAGGGTCTGTCCGGGCTGGATCTGTGTCATGAATGCCACAAAAGCCTGCCCCATAACCACATCAGCTGCGCAAGATGCGCTGTTCCTGTGGTTCGCCCAACAACTGATGAGCAATACCGGCAACTCTGTGGGCGATGTTTGTCCAAACCGGGCGATATTGATGAGGCCATTATCCCTTTTCTGTACCGACCACCCGTTGACTTCATGATCAAAAGGCTCAAATTTTCTGAGGAAAACAAGTTCAGTCGCTTGCTTGGAGAACTGCTTTCGGATGCTGTCGAAAGACGCTACTCTGATGAATCCGGCCAGGATTTTCCGGATGTTATTCTGCCGGTTCCGGTGCACAGACAAAGATTATTAGAACGGGGATTTAACCAGGCAGAGCAAATTGCGCGTACGGTCTCGCACAGATTCGGCATGATGCCGGACACTCATACCGTTATTCGATCCACATCGAAGTTGCCCCAGTCGAGCCTGAGTGCCGCGCAGCGCGAAGCTAATATTCGCCGCGCCTTCGAAGTTCGACACCCGGACAACGTACAGGGATTGCACGTCGCCATAATTGATGATGTTTACACGACGGGAGCAACAGCAAGAGCATTATCCAGACGTCTGAAATCGGCAGGTGCAAGCCGCATTAGCATGTGGGCGGTGGCAAGAACACCGTAGTGGTTGTCGGAAACCAATTATTAATCTGTAACTAGCACTCGACTCAACAAATGATCAGGTGACTTTGTCGCCGTACTAAGCAACTTGTCAATCTGTTGCTGTAGCTCAACACAGTTCGATTGATGAGTCGTGCGTTGATCACTGATCTGATCAAGCCCGATCTTTACTTGCTGTTCAATTTGCTGCAGTCCGTTTTTTAACCCGGTATGCAACGCACGGTATATAGAGTCGGGTAGCGATGGTACAAATACCTTTTCTACAATAAAAGGTATTAGCCAGCCCAGTCCCGCCAGCAGCAACCCGTTGACAAGAAAATCCAGTCCGACATAAGCACTGCGATCTTCTGCACCGGAGATAAATCCGTTCACCACTCGCCACGCCACCCAGACGAGCGCGAGCAGCGGTAAAACAATTTTCAATACGAAAGCGGATTTTGCGACCAGCCTTTGACCGGGTGTACCAGGAGATTTTATCGCCGCTGCTACCGATTGATTCAAGTGGCGGCTTATCAACTGATTTGTATTTCCTGCAGTATTTTCCACAATATGAACTTCAGCAGAAGCAATCGCATCTTCATTTGCGCCAATGATGTCCACATCTCCAAATACGCTGTTCGGTACACCATGCTCACCATCAGCAAGTCGAAATTGCTGAACTGTGCTCTGGTAACGCACCGTCAGCCATTCATCCCACAGTGAGTCAACAGATGTTCTGGCAGCTACACTGGTTGCGATATTGGTTTTAGAAGACTTACCGGTCAGTGATTTTAATACGCTGCCTACCGCATTAGTTTTTTCCTCGGCAAACAACTCACTGTGGTTTTTAAACGGTCCGTCAAGATGAGCAATCGCCGACTGTTCAAATTCCTGCCAATGCCTTTTAAAAGAATCAGTCAGGCTGCTGCTCGTGGCACTTGCCAGAAGACTTGCATGGTTTTGCAGCTGAACCTGCGAACGCTTAAGCCGCTGCATCCATCCGCGCTCCTGCAAATGTTTAACAACGTTATGGTTTGACAGTGAGTTAATCACCTCAACCATCGCGTCGAATTGATCTTCGTCATGCTGACCTGTCGATACCGTGCGATAAACCTGTGGAGAAGAAAAGCCACCGGCTTCCAGTAAACCAACAAAATCACGGTATTGCACGGGATCAGCTCGATCCCATTTATTTATCACAAACAGCCATGCATGGCGGTAACTGTTTTCGAGCATCATGCGCCACCCCTCAGCATCTTTATAGCGCTCCGGAGTCACTACATATATCAGTAAATCAATGTGAGGCAGCCACTGAAGTACCTGATCTTTGTTAGCCGTTTCATCGCTGTCAAAATCAGGCATATCTACCCACATCACATCGGCTAACGCATCATTGCTGTGTCGGTTAGCTGAAAAGCTTGCCGGATCAAAGTGATCCGGCAACGCATTCAGATTGACACTGTTGTGCAGATAGGCAGTAATTTCCATCGATGTGGGTCGTACCACGCCGGTGCGCGCAATTTCGGCACCAGCCAGCCTGTTTAACAGCGAACTTTTACCAACACCCGTACCACCAAACAAACCGACTACCAGTGGTCTTTCTTCAGAGGTGAACAAATCGACCGGGCTTTTGGAGTCAATTAAATTATCTGCCCCTGGCAACCACCCTGCATCTGCAAGCGATGCTGCCAGCTGCTCAGACTCATTAAAAAGCGATCTCGCGAGCTTCTCAGACATCGCCCGCCTCAAGCCTTACTGTGATCCGATGTAATTCTTCCTCCGAAATATTTTCATCGCGAGCGGCGGATTGCGTTAACCGCATAAAGGGTTTGCCTATTTTTCTGTCAATCACAGACTGCACCTCTTTTTCCTGGTAAGCAGTCAACTTTTTTTGCACGCGTTGCATGTACTTCCCCAGTGCACCTTCTGTCAGTAGTGTCGTTAAAGACAACATTGCAGGAGCCACCACCAGATCAACAGCGCCCAGACCACCAGACTTGACGGCAAGTACAACAGCCGCCGCATCAGTAGTTACCCTGGCAGCACGCAAACCATTCAGTGTAGCTGGTTGCTTTTGCAGTTCCTGATAAAGCTCCTGTGCAGCGCGATCGACCTCGACCTGTAGCATCGTCTGATAGTTATCGACGCTTTGACTGTACCGGGCTTTAATTTCTGACTCGGCACCAGTGACCTGTTCTCTCATTTGCGACCACCATTGCCCATCGCTGCCGGATTCCTTTTGCGCTATTGATGCGATCAGCGTGGCCACTGAGTGTTTACCGAGATCATCCAGCAGACGCCGCTCCTCATTACGGTCATCGTTTGAAACCGGAGAAGGCTCTCTGGCAGTATTAACCAGCGTGCGAACAGGCCAGGTGACAACACTGCGTATCTTGCTCAGTGGTTTAGCCATACCGGGAACTTCAAGTAACACCAGGAGTTCCGACAATGCGAGCTGAATGACTTCGCGATGTCGATCGCTGTCTATGTACTCAGTGCGGTATCTTTGTGCAGTTTCCTGCGCCACATTTTCCACCAGAGTTTTATATTCAGACTGCAAGCGATGTTCTGCACTGACACCGGAGGTCCAATCGGACCAGTGATTACGTATAAAGCCAAGTGTGTTATTTTTTAAATCACCCTGACTTGCTCGTTGCAAACTCGCTTTAATATTTTTCTGTAACTCACCAAGCTCTTCCTGTGCTATCGAAGGTGCAGCCTCGGCAAGTTGTTCTTTCGAATATTCACCAATAAAGCATAGCGGCGGAATCCTATCTGCACTCAGCGCGCTTCGGTACTTCTTTTCAAGAGAGGTTCGTAATTCCGCTTGCACAGACTGCGATGTTTTGTTCATCACAATTACAACCGACGCACTCAGTGATGCAAGTAACTCAAGCATAATCCAGACAGTTTTGTCTGCATACTTGTCTTTACTGACGACAAACACAACAAGGTCTGCCAGTGTAAGCGCTTTGATTAGAGGAGCTCTGTAATCGAATGAACGAATTGAATCGAAATCCGGTGTATCCCAAATTACATTGTCAATAAATTGCGATCCCGGGTTGACGGTTTCCTGTAACGAGTATTCGGAAAGCACCTGGCGATCGAGTGATTTCTGTGGTGAATGCTGTAATTCGGTAAAGTACTGCGTTGCCCAATTGTCTGTGTCAGCGTAAAGATTCTGCTGTTCCGGCACGATATGGAAGCCCTGACAGTGAACCGTAAAACCTGCTTCTGCACTCGAATCCGCCAACCGTTGCTGCAGCAAAATATTCGCGACTGTGCTTTTCCCTGCCTGGGTTGGACCGACAACCACAATCTGCACTGGCGTCGCGTGGTTATTCCTTTGCAGCTCCAGACGATGCAATGCATTTAGCGCAATAGCCTGGGTCGTCAGTACTGCACGGATGTCACTTTTGTTAGAAGCGTTAGCATCCGCATAGTTGTTATCGTCCAGCAATTCACGATTGCGACGAACCAACTGAGAAATAAACTGAGAAATAGACTGAGACACGACGTATTGCTATGCGCTCTGTGGACTAACTTAACTGGCGAACAAGGTAGTCCATAAAAATTCCGGCAAACAACAGCGCACCCATATGATTGTTGAGCATAAATGCATCAAAGCAAGGTGCAGATTGCCGCGTCCTTATTAGTTGATATTGCCGCACCAAAACACCGGACGCCGCTACCCACCCGATAGCAAACATCCATCCCAATCCTGTAATGTATGCGATAACCGCCATGGCAACGAGTACTGCAATTTGTATTAGCATGACAATTTTCACTTCGTATCGTCCGAATAATATAGCAGTCGATTTTACCCCAAGCTTTATATCATCCGGACGGTCAACCATTGCATAGATGGTGTCATAGGCAAGCGCCCAGGCAATGGCAACAGCGTAAATAAGCCAGGCCACAGGCTGCACACTTCCCGTTTGTGCAGCACTGACCATGGGTACTGCCCAGCCAAAAGCCAGCCCCAAAAATAGCTGTGGCCAATAGGTAAACCTTTTGGTAAACGGGTAAAGAAAAGCCAGCCCTACGGCGACAAACGACAATCCCACCGTCAGCCGATTCATTGTCAGCACGAGAAGAAACGACACAACCGCCAGCACCACTGCCACCATAACGGCCTCCGCCGGTGTAACCGCACCGGTGACAAGTGGCCGATGCTGCGAACGCTCAACTGGTCCGTCAATACCACGATCAGCAAAATCATTAATTGCGCAGCCAGCCGAACGCATCAGAAAGGTACCAATCACAAACACCAACAGTACCCGCCAGTCGGGCTTACCTTCCGAGACAACCCAGAGCGCCCAGAGCATCGGCCAAAGCAACAACGCCGCACCAATTGGCTTATCGGCACGAACCAGCCTTGCATATTGATACAAACGATTGGTAATCACTGTGGTGTGTCTGCAGAATGCATAATGCTATTCTTTTGCTATTCTTTTGCTAGAATTGGGTGTCCAAAACCCAATTATAAACCGCGCAGCAGCGCACGCTCGATAATTCTTCAAACGGCTGGAACCTGTAAATGAAATATCAATATGACCTGATTGCCATCGGTGGTGGAAGTGGTGGTGTCGCATGTGCCAGACGTGCGGCAAAGCATGGTGCCAGATGTGCGGTTGTAGAATTCGACCGACTTGGCGGCACCTGCGTTAACCGTGGCTGTGTACCAAAAAAGGTCATGTGGTACGGGGCACACATAGCGCATGCCCTCAACGATGCCGGATGCTATGGCTTCGATATTGAAAAAAAAGGCTTTGACTGGAATCAACTGGTCACCGACCGAGAGCAATACATCAGACGTCTGAACGGTATCTATGAAAAAAACCTGGCCAAAGAAAATGTTGAATACCTAAACGGATTCGGCTCTCTGGTTGACGAACACACCGTCAAGGTAGGAGATAAAACTTACACAACTGAACGTATATTATTGGCCCCGGGTGGCACACCCGTGGTTCCAGATATTCCGGGTGCGGAACTCGGCATCACTTCAGACGGCTTCTTTGAGCTCACTGAAATGCCGAAAAAAGTCGCAGTCGTCGGAGCAGGATACATTGCCGTAGAGCTTGCCGGCATGCTGCACTCACTTGGTGCCGATGTCAGCCTGATTATCCGCCGGGAGCACTTCCTGCGCGAGTTTGATGACATCCTCTCAAGCACACTTACGGAAATCATGCACAGCGAAGGTTTGAAGATCGTCAACAATACCGACCTTAAAGAACTCAAGTCTGCAGGCAGTGCCATCAACGTGACAACAAAGGATGATCGTGACCTGGGCGATTTCGATCAGGTTATCTACGCAATTGGCAGACGTCCTTTAACAGAAGAACTTAACTTACAAAGTGCCGGAGTGGATACAGATAGCCGTGGCTACATTCCGACAGATAAATTTCAAGCGACCAATGTTGAAAGCATTTTTGCCATTGGTGATGTCACAGGACGCGAGCAGCTGACACCAGTAGCTATTGCCGCTGGTCGCCGTCTTGCAGAGCGCCTGTACGCTGGCATGTCAGATCGACATCTGGATTACGAAAACATAGCCTCCGTTGTTTTCAGTCACCCACCTATTGGCGCTGTTGGACTCACCGAGGCCGCCGCGCGTGAGAAGTTTGGCAATGATATAAAATGCTACCAGGCATCTTTTACCCCTATGTATTATGCGTTTTCCGCACATCCACAAAAAACTGCAATGAAACTAGTAGTTCAGGGAGCCGACGAAAAGGTAGTGGGCATACATATGATCGGTGCTGGTGTTGATGAAATGTTGCAGGGTTTTGCTGTCGCTGTAAAAATGGGTGCAACCAAAAAAGACTTCGATGACACTGTCGCAATTCATCCGACCAGTTCTGAAGAGCTGGTGACGCTTGTTTAAAGTGTGTGGTTAAACAGCCTGTATTAGCTTTAAGGCAATGTATGGCACGAGGCTAAACGCCAGGGTGATTAACTTATAATTCGCCAGAAACTTGAAGTAACTTGCCCTGATGGTCTCCTCCGAAAGAGAAAATAATCCGGCATGAAATCGTGGTATCCAGCCACGCCCAAGAAACAGACTGATACCAGTAACGCCAAGGATGACGCTGTTTACTACAAAGCACCAGCCAAAAAAAGCTGTCAACAATTCGATAGTGACCGGCACGGTATTAGTCGGCTGACTTTCTGCCTACCAACTGTAGTGCCGCATGGTAGTTGGTTTTGATGAAATCAGACAACTCATCAAACTGGCTGTCACTTAAGCCTTCAAGTGTGTCATCAGTAAAAATTTCATTCAGTTTTTCACGTCTGTTCGATACAACAGCGGACGCTGACTGAAACTTACGATTATTCGAGTTATAAATATTTGAATCGAAATTACCAGAGTCACCTTCATTGGCCGAATAATCCGTCGACCCCCCTACGCTTTGTTCGGTATCCCTTTGTTCAGTTTCCCTTTGTTCAGTTTCGTAGAGACTTCGAAGTTTGTCAAAAAACTCCATCGGATCATTCTGCTTTAACAGAGCCGAAATTTGGTCAAGCCAGTCATTCGGAAAAACATCACGACCCGCTTCAACAGATTCAATCTTATTCGCAGCATTCTGCCGATTCATGGCTTGTGCAAAGCCATCTATAGAGTAGCCAGCAGCTTCACGTAACTCACGCAAGTATTCACCAGCCTGCTTGAACTCCTCTGCAGCATTGTATTGTGTGCGATTGTTCGAATTACGAGACTCGCTATCACGGTTATGTGCTTTGTCGTCATTGGCAGGATTGGGTTCGGAAAACCCGCTGCTGAATCGCCTGGAAAAATCATTGGCAATTGACATAAACTCGCCAACAACACGCGCTGCCTGTTCTCCGGCGTCTTTATATTTTTGCTGATCTGAATGGTGACGTGAATTCATAGCACTATTCCGTTCGGTGGTTATCAATAAATCTGGGGCCAATCCCGTATTTTCCAACCCGCAGCAAGCCGGATACAGATACCTTAGCTTGTATTCAGATCTGTTTTGCGACCCAGCTATCAATCAAATGTCGAGCAATCGAGTCTATACGCGGTAGTTTCAGGCCATCGCCATCATCTGCCCACTCGCCAAATTGTGAAATTTCTTCGGCACTGAACCAACCTGCATTTGCCAGCTCCTGATTATCCAACACGATATCTGTGCTTAGCGCATGCGCGACAAAGCCCAGCATAATAGATTGCGGAAAAGGCCAGGGTTGCGACGCAACATAGCGGGGATCTTCAACCACAACGCCGGTTTCCTCAAAGACTTCACGGATAACAGCTGCCTCAAGAGATTCACCGGATTCGACAAAACCTGCCAGAGTTGAATAACAACCTTCAGGCCAGGCGGGGTTTCTGCCAAGTAAACACTTTTTATCTCCGTGCTGGTCTTCATGGTGCACCAGCATAATCACAGCAGGATCGGTACGCGGAAATACTTCTGACTGACACTTTTGGCAGCGCATCGAATGCCCGGCGGCCTCAGACTGATTCCGGCCGCCACACTTGCTGCAATACTGGCTAACAGTCTGCCAGTGACTCAGCCCGCGTGCACAGGCATGAATAGCGGCGATATCAGGATCCAGCGCAGCGCCAGCAGATCTTAGATCCTGAAACACGGCGTCCGGATAAATCGCGCCCCACTTTGACGCAGCATTATCACTGCACCGCACAGAAAACCAGGCGCGATTGTCTCTATCAAGCCCAAGAAACGTTTTATTTTCCGGGTTTATATCGTGAGCTTTCAAATCCGATTGATGTACTACTACAGGATCAAGCGCAGAACTAAACAGGCTCTTGTTATTGTGCAACAGCACAATGCTGCAATCGGGATGGCACCACAGTGCATTGATTTCATCATCTGATCGACGCAAAGCGTCAGCGCGATTCAGTGTAACTTTTGAGTATTGCAGTTCACGATCCAAAGCGGTGCCAGTCTTATACGAAACCACCTACAGTGTAACAGCAGTGAAGTCGCACTGTTTACCAGCGTGACTCACAAAGCAGGCAGCGCCTGGATTAGAAAGCAAATCCAACAAACAGGGATAGTGATTTTCCGTCCAGATCTTCTCCGCTAAAAACTGCATCATCATCTCCGGAAAAAGATTGTACGAACTCAGGCTCATACTCGATATCGGTGAACCGCAACCCGAGCCTTGCTGTGCGGAGTGGATAACGTCCTCGATTAATACGACGGCCAAATCTGCGGCTGCCCAGGGTAGTCACTGCATATTCGAGTGTGTATCCCACCGCATTATCAAACTCAACATCGGTAGCACAAATAGAGGCAATGTCGCAGCGAAAACCGACGTTGGTGTGTGCAGTTACTCCCACCCCTAATTCGTGACCACCAAAATTTTGTAGCGCCATAAGATCGAAACGTACCCGGTCAAATGTTGAATCGCCATTAAAACGTCCGGTCGAGTCAATTTCATAACCAGCAGTCAGTCGCAACATGGTCCATGGAGTTATCGCAGCTAACACCCCACCTTCGGCAAGGAACCCACCACCACTGCGAACTCTGTCTGTGTCTCCGAAGTTGTCGGTAAAGCGTCCCACCACGTCTCCACCGGATCCAAACCCTCCACCAAAGTAGGTCGTAAGGAATGGTCTGCGCAAACGGGGCCCAAATCCTCGCTTTGAGCTAAGACGCTGCGGTTGAGAACGTTCAACGAGTGGAGACACGAGCACTGTATTGTCGGCAAAGGCAGTATTAGTATTAGCTGCCACAAGTGTTAAAAAAATCACTGCTGTTTTGGCTGCGGTTTTAGCTACTAATCTGGGCGTTATAAATTCCATCGTCGTATCCTTTCATTAAAAATACCGACCCTTTTGCCAGTGCAGCAATTCACTCTGTGTTGGAGTCTACTACGGCGAACCGGGACGGTGTTACTATTGGTAAGTCAGAACTATCAGATTCTTATTCTCAATGACGGCTACTGAACATTAACTGTCCCAACATTTTAATTTTGTTCCGGCAGTGAAACTTGGTGCTGTTAAGCATTCCCCGGAGTCCGGCATGTGCGGTCGAATGAATATTTCAGATCATGAAGGCATACAGTGGCTTCTGGATCAGCTCGGTCTGATTTTGCCCGAGGATAAATTCACATCGAAATACAACGTCTCTCCAACTGCCGCCATCTGGGGTGTGCTGGTATCAAGAACCGCCACCACACTTGAACCGATGCAATGGGGCTTCGTGCCACCGTGGGCAAAAGAGGGGCAATTTAAAAGACCACTGTTCAATGCTCGATCCGAAACAATCTGGGAAAAACCATCGTTTAAAAATCTAATCAGGCGCTACAGAGGTGTTATACCGATAAACGGATTCTACGAATGGCAACGCCAGGGCAGTTCAAAAAGTGCAAACTACATAACTCTTAAAGATGCTCCTGCCATGGGGTTAGCTGCGATTATTCAGAGTCACTCTGATGGTTACAGCCAGTGCTGCCTTATTACAACAGATGCTAACTCGCAAATGCAGGATGTTCACAATCGTCAACCGGTAGTGATAAAACCCGAAGACATGGATGGATGGCTGAACGACGACGACACAGACAATATCAATCGCTGCCTGCAGCCACTGCCCTCCGGTGTGTTCAATATCAGAAAAATCGGCGACTATGTTAACAACGCACGCAACGACGGACCCGAATGCCTCGCTGATATTTCGCCTGATGATAATTCCGCAAAAGACACTCCGGATGCATAATCCTTCAACACTCGGTCAAAGAATTTTCTGCAGCTGCCGATATCTTTGATCGGGTTTTCACCTGTTGGCAGTCCGCAAGCTACGCTTTTGTCAGAAAGTCGGTTATCCGGACCAGTCAGCAGCACTGGTATGCAAGCTACAACGACAATCAGACAAGTTGGTACTGTATCAATTGTTATTACGTCAATCGTATGTGCAGTAGCGCTCGCATTCCTTTCTAACAGCAATCCGGGTGAACTGACAAAAACCCTGACAGCGGTGCCACTTCTCATTATTGTCGCGGCGCAGGCACAGCTGTATCGCATCCATCTGGTTCAACAACGCCGCCAACTTCGATTCCACAAGCTCGGCAGAAAACTGGTTCATATAAAAGCTGAACGGCGGCGTGACGAAGCACTAGCGTTAAAATTACTGAATCACATCAATTCCACTTGTGAACCGATACCTGATCATGCAAACGTCTGGCAAAAGCCACTGCATGGATTTTCCGGAGATCTGGCTCTTGCCTACGAGAGCAGCTGCGGCAGGAAATATACGTTGCTTGCAGATTTAACTGGTCATGGAATTGCTGCCGCCATCGGTGCTGCACCGGTCGCCTCTATCTTTCGCGCCACCGCAAAAAAAGGCTGGCCAGTCGAGAAAATTGTTACCGAATTAAACAATCGCCTGCAGGAGTTACTGCCATCCGGTTTTTTCTGTTGCGCCGCAATTGTGATGGAGGAAAACGGCACACTTACCATTTGTAACGCCGGACTACCTGAAATATTTATCACTGATGACGAAGGTCAAATCGTCGATTGTGTAACCAGCGCACAGCTGCCCTTAGGCATTGAGTCGATTAGCACTGATGATGTGATATCCGTCACAGGCAAATACCATCAGCCGCATCAGCTCTACGCGTTTACCGACGGATTGATCGAGACCAGCAGTGCAAATGATGAAGTCTTTGATATTGACGTACTCTGCGAACTGCTGTGCAGCAAGAATCAGGGTGACGGCAGAATACAACGAATTACAGATAGTTTCGAAGCGTTCTCTAAAGATTCCTCACCAACCGACGACATATCCATTGTTGAAGTTAAAATCTGTTGACGGAGTGAAGTCAAAGTTGTCTGCTGGCCCGGATGGCGGGAAATCGATCCCTGAGGATTTTTACTAAGACTAATTGAGACTTACTTTCTCATAAAAAGGCGGTAAAATTGGTGGGGGGCGCTTCGGCAGAACCCACCCTTTTATCTTTTTAAGCCTTGTCCAGCTCGCGGACGTTACATCACTCCCCAAAAGAACCTGTAACCGGCAAAGTGCTTAAGTCACTATGGCAGTTATAGCTGCATGTCACCGCTCAATAATTTAAGCGCGCGAATCTGATGAATCTGTCGTGAAACTCATCGATTTACATCTCGGTTTAAAACCCCGGCTTAAAATCGATCCAATAAACAAACGCAAGCCTTGCAAAGCGTTGCCTCTGACTCAAGTCGGAACCCTAGCGCTCTAAAGTCCCGACCGAATTGCAGAATCAGTCTTTGAGTATGAACGTCACTTTCAGAGACACACGGTATTCAGTGATCTTGCCTTTCTCAACAACGACATTCTGATCTTTGACCCATGCACCGGTAATGTTCTTTAGCGTTTTGTCTGCACGTGCCACACCTTCAGCAACTGCCTCATCAAAGCCCTTTGTGGATGAAGCGATAACTTCCGTAACCTTTGCTACTGACATTTTTATTTTCTCCTGATCTTCATTATTGGTTTGAGATATAGCGATCTTGAATTAAGCTTAGCCTCGCTAAGGTGGCTGTCGCCATCATAACTGAATTACACCGGCCTCAACCACTGAACTCTATGAATATTTCACCTTTCGATACCATTGTTGACCGACGCCAGACGGATTCAATCAAATGGCAAAAATTTGATGAAGGTGTTATCCCGATGTGGGTCGCCGATATGGAATTCGCTACCCCGAATGCCGTCACGCAAGCCCTGTCAGAGCGCATAAAACATCCTGTTTTCGGGTATACATCAGCACCGGATTCGCTGGTTGAAGCTGTCGCTAACTATTGCGCAGAAAGACATCAGTGGACAATCGATACAGATTGTCTCAGTTGGATTCCCGGCGTCCTGCCGGCAGTTACCGCAGCAGTGCGGA
Organism: uncultured Granulosicoccaceae bacterium; assembly: GCA_964388065.1. GTDB lineage: Bacteria > Pseudomonadota > Gammaproteobacteria > Granulosicoccales > Granulosicoccaceae. The sequence goes on along the minus strand of CAYLZS010000230.1, from coordinate 12,709 downwards.
TTGCAGGTAAACCCGGCGACGAAGTCATAGTCTTCCCGCCTGTGTACCACCCGCTGCTACACATACCGGAAAAAACCGGCAGAAAGCGGGTGGATGTTCCATTGATATACAAACCTTCGAACAATGATAAGCACAACAGTGAAGGCAGATGGACGATTGATTTCGAGTCACTGGAAGCAGCATTCACCGAAAAAACTGCCGCACTATTGCTTTCATCACCACACAACCCGATGGGTACGATGTTCAGCGAAGACGAGCTTTATAAACTGTCGGCACTTTGCAGCAAAAATAATGTACTGCTTATCTCCGACGAGATTCATTGCGATCTGATTTTAAGCCAGGAAAAAAAGCATATTCCAACCGCATTGGCAGCACGTGAACATCATCAAAGTGTTATCACCATCATGTCACCTAGCAAAACGTTTAACCTGGCTGGTGCTAACTGTTCCTTTACACATATCACTGACCCGGAATTACTGGAACAATTCAACGCGGAGTGCCTCTACACCGTACCATTGGTTCCGACGCTGTCATACACCGCTGCCGAAGCAGCCTACTCTGATGGCTGGAAGTGGCACGCTAAACTTATTGACTATCTCAGAGGAAATCACGACTACCTGCACTCCGTGATCAACAACACCGAGTTGCTTTCGATGGATAAGCTCGATGCAACTTATCTGGCATGGATAGATACCAGTCAACTAATGTCCGAAGATGCCTATGAATTCTTTCAACAAGCCGGGGTAGGTCTGTCACCCGGCAGCCAGTTTGGCCATCAAAGTTATCAACGATTAAACTTTGCCTGCAGCCGCGAGCAACTCGAGCAGGGTGTCAAAAGAATACTCGACGTTCTATAGAGCCTTTATGGCCAGAGTTTAAAGCTACAGGTTCAGGTTAACGGGGTTAGGCTCATGGCAGCATTCCCGCCACTTTACCGCCACTTACCGAAAGACATCGTCTGCATAAAAAGCAGATACGCCATCCTACTGTCGCCAAATCATCCTCTATTCCCGGGAACTGCAATTCACAGCAACATTATTCCAGTTCGAGATCACCATGGTGCAGTGCATTAAGCAGTGACACAGTCATTCTGGCTGAAGCACCCCACAACACTTCACCATCAAACTGATTGTAATAAACCACTTTCAAAGTGGCGCTTAATTCACCCCGGGTTAGTTCTCTGTCTCGCAGTTCTATGTTTTTTTGATCAGCCAGCCAGCGCAGTGGAATCGAAAAGATCCGATCAACTTCCGTCGGTTGAGGGCGGTAGTCATATGGCCAGGGAACGATGCCGACAACCGGTGTAACCATATAGTTACTACTGGTCTGATACTCGGGTAAAACATGTATTACCTTAATTTCATCGGTTTTCAGGCCGATTTCTTCATGTGCTTCGCGCAGTGCTACTGCCACATCATCTGCGTCATCTGCATCTCGCCTGCCTCCCGGGAACGCTACCTGCCCGCTATGGTGATCGCGCTCATTGGTAACCCGGCGGATAAATAACACATGCCACTCACCGCTATCCTTGTATAGCGGCAGCAACACCGAGGCGGACCTCGCAGTGGCCGGGTTTGTCATGGATTGTGGCAAATCCGAGCGTTGCAAAAAGCCGGCTACTGACCGCACCCAATCCAGTGAAACATTCGACAACTGACCAGAAAGCGGCTTAGACACGAAAAAACTCAAAAGTTGGCACGAATTGCGCGACTCCGCGGGGTTGATAGTTACAAATTTAGCCCAAAAGAAGCGTAACAACCACTAATGAGTCTACTCAAAACAGCATCACCAGCCGAGTCCAACGACTCCGGCAGTACCTTGCGGGTACTTATCGCCGAGCAAGAGCAAGCCGTGCGTGATGCGCTGATTGACCGCGTGGAAAAAAGCCTGGGTGTCACCGCAGATGCAGTAAACACTGCCGCAGCCGTTCGCAAGCTAATGGAAAAGCACGCTGGTGAATATGTACTGGCCGTGGTAGACACGCGTCTGCCGGATGCACCGAATGGCGAAGTGCTGGATGCACTGACTGCGAATTCTGTTCCGACAATTGCCATTGCATCGAAAGTGACCGAGGAGATCGCCGATCGACTGCTGGACAAACATATTATTGACTGCGTTCTAAAACGCACCGATGAAGACACAGAGCTGTTAGCCGATATCGTGCAACAAACTCTGTGTAACCCGCAGCGCAAAATTCTCTACTTCAGCACTGATGACTTTAACCGCAAGAAGATCCGCCAGTTGCTGGATATTCACCGTTATACAATTATTGATGTACGAAACAAAGCCGACATTCGCAGACAACTCAGCGAACATCGGGATATTTCTTTAGTCATCATGGATCAGAGTACCTTGCAGTTCAACGCGATCGAGACCATCAGTGACTTACGGCAACTCTATCGTCGTGAAGATCTGGCCATCACTGCAGTTTGTGATCAGGAAGATCAACAGCTTGGTGCCAAACTATTACGTGCCGGTGCTAACGATGTCATACGACAGCCAATGCCAACCGACGAATTTTACTATCGCATCAAGCAATGCGTAGAGTCTGTGGAACGAGTACGGGAGATTAAATACTCTGCAACACGTGATCTTCTGACTGGAGTATACAACCGAGACTACCTGTTCGATGTTGGTGAAAAACTCTATGCCAGTGCTCAGCGCGGTGATATTAAACTGACTCTCGCAATGATTGAGATAGATAATTTCGAAGATCTCACTACCCGATACAGCCCAAAAGCAAGCAACACTGTGCTGGAGACTCTTGCACCACTACTCAGTACCGAGCTTCGACAGAACGATGTACTGGCCCGCTATGATGCATCGACATTTGTCTGCCTTGTCAGCAATGTTGGAGAACACAACGCTATTATGGTGTGTGAGAGAATCAGGCAATTGGTAAACAAGAGCCAGATCGAATACCAGGAAAAAACATTATCTGTAAGCTGTAGCATCGGCGCTACAACTAACCCCGATAAGTCTCTGCTTAAGATGATCGGCAACGCTCATCAGTCATTGCAGCAAGCCATCGACAAAGGCAGAAACTGCGTCGTAGTCACAGGCGCTACAACAAGCGGTTCCTGATCGCACCGCAGCGCTCGCAACGGTACACGGTCACTAGTTTCCCACTCTGTACATCAAACTTCTGGCTGGTCTGAACCTTCCATTTGTGATGGTTATTGGCGCATAGAGTCTTGCCCTTTGCGGAGGCTTTTTTCTTTTTAAACGGTAGTATTTTTGCCATCTGTCTTTCGGTTCGGCGATCGCGCACTGTTCTGTGGTTTTCTGCTGACGCCCAGGTTGCCAACAGCAAAAAGCGCTAAGTGCGTTGCAGCGCAGTCGATATCCGATTACCGTAACTCAGTCCCAATTGTGAGTCACCTAATGATTATCCACATCGGGGGTTATGAAGTAGCGTAGGAAAACGACCCCGCAAACAATGCCACAGCAGAGGAATACCGATGAAATCGGTTACGCAGCTTATTGCCGGCAAACCATCTGAAATCTGGACCGTCGATCCCGCACAACCTGTACTGGACGCCATCAAATGTATGGCTGAAAAGAATATCGGTGCTTTGCTGGTAACCAAAGACGCAAAGCTGGTTGGTATCATTTCGGAACGGGCTATGCCCGCAAAGTTATATTACGGGGTAAGTCATCCAGCGAAATACCCGTGTCTGAAATAATGTCGAGCAATGTAATCGTTGTATCACCAGACGATACCATTGCCACTTGCATGGCTCTGATGACACAGAATGACATCAGGCACTTACCGGTACTTGAAAAAGGCAAAGTCACCTGTGTTTTATCGATAGGTGACCTTGTCCGTGAAACCATCAACGATCAGCAACAGACAATTGAACATCTGGAAGGCTATATAATGAGCTAAACACCGTATTGGTACTCTGGTTCTGCCGGTTCAACCGGTTAAATCTTTAACATATAAACCAGAATCAAACGACCAGACGCTATAATCAGCACTGTATTCCCGCAACAAAAATTTCCAGGTAGCGGAGGGATCGACCAATTGAACGATCCCGCCATTTGCCAGACCTCATTCATGACTACACCCCAAATTACCATCACCGCTATTCTGTTTGTCACACTGATACTCTTTGCCTGGGGCAAGTATCGTCACGATGTTGTTGCTGTTTTTTGTTTGGTTATGGGAGTGGTAGCCGGCGTTGTTCCATCGGAGCAGGCGTTTACCGGTTTTGGCCATGCCGCAGTCATCACGGTTGCTGCCGTTCTGATTATCAGCCATGCGTTAAAAAATGCAGGCGTGGTGAACGTCATCGCGTCTTACCTGACGCCATTTACCGACAATATCTATATACACATAGCTTCACTGACTGCTGTTGTAACAGTTGCCTCTGCTTTTATGAATAACGTCGGCGCACTCGCGCTGATGCTGCCAGTGGCAATAGCCACTGCAAATCAGGCTGAGCGATCACCGGCACTGGTACTCATGCCGCTCGCCTTCGGCAGTATCCTCGGTGGCATGACAACTCTGATTGGTACACCGCCCAACATAATCATTGCGAGCTACCGCGCCGAAGTGAGCGGTGAGGCTTTCTCAATGTTCGACTTCAGCCCGGTAGGTTTTTTTGTAGCGCTGATAGGTCTGGCATTCATAACACTGATTGGCTGGCGATTTATTCCCACCGATCGCAGCAGTAAAGACGGGTCGAAAGCACTGTTTGAAATTTCTCACTATCTCACTGAGATAGAAATCAAATCCGGCTCCCCACTGATTGGTGAGTTATTTAAAGATAGTGAAATATTCAACTCCGATCAAATAGACGTTGTCGGCATGGCTCAGAAAAATGGCTTCGCCAGACCTATTCCGCTGCAATACCGCTTTGCTGAAGAAGATATTCTTCTGGTACAAAGTGATCCATCTCACCTGCAGACGGTAGTAGAGGAGAACGGCCTGGAGTTACTGACCACAGCTTCCGCCAATTTCGTACAACCTCAATCCGAAAACGAAATTATGCTTGAGGGTGTTGTTGGACAGACCTCACCTCTTTTAGATCGCAGTGTTGAATACCTCCGCATGCACACACAGAGAACACTTGCACTGGTAGGAATTGCTCGCAACGGTGAGGCAATTAAAACCCGGCTAAAGCGTCAACGGTTTAAAGCCGGTGATGTACTGTTATTGTTCGGCGATGCAGATAAGATTGACCAGGGTTTTCACGAGCTCGGCTTATGGCCACTGGCTAAGAGACCTCTGTCTCTCAACAGACAGCGTAAAGTAATACCGGCTCTACTGGTATTTGCAGGCGCTATTGCACTGGGTGTGGCAGGTGTAGTCACTTTGCCAATCGCGTTTCTGATTGCGATCGGTATCTTTATTCTAATGAAGATCATCTCGGTCAGAGAAATCTACGATGAAATCGACTGGCCGGTTATCGTACTGTTGGGTTCAATGATTCCGGTAGGTCGCGCGCTTGAGAGCACAGGCACGACCGCATGGATGGCGAATGCAATCCTGCAGGTAACAGAAGGCCTACCCGCTGTCGCACTACTGACCATGATTCTGGTAGTCACCATGTTCCTGTCTGACATTATCAATAATGCCGCGACAGCATTGGTCATGGCTCCGATAGGTGTAGCCATTGCGACATCTCTCGGCGTCAGCAGCGATGCGTTCCTAATGGCGGTTGCTGTCGGTGCATCTTGCGCGTTTCTGACACCCATTGGTCATCAGTCGAACACTCTGGTGATGGGTCCAGGCGGGTATCGCTTCGGAGACTACTGGCGAATGGGATTACCGCTGGAAATAATTATCGTCACCGTGTCTGTGCCGCTGTTACTAATTGTCTGGCCGCTGTAATTAGCCACTTCAGATCTCTGACCAGCTCTCGCGCTCTTGCACGAGCAAGCTTTATAACTTTAAGTATGCACAAAAAAATGGCCTGCAGTAGCAGGCCATTTTTTGTACATCCGGAGTATCCTGAGATACAACCGATATTTTATACCGGTGAATTAAACGCAGATGCTTCACGCCCTTCAACAATCGGCTTAAGAAAAATCTCAACACGACGGTTGCGACTGCGGCCATCTTCAGTAGCATTAGTTGCAACCGGTGCAGTTTCGCCACGACCATCAGTACGCGTTCGGGGCTCATTAACACCTTGTCTGGTCAGATAGTTCTTTACGCTTGATGCGCGCTTTACAGACAGCTGCTGGTTGTAGCTATCAGAACCAGTACTGTCGGTATGACCGACAATATGTACCGCTGTTTGCGGGTAGTCTGAAAGAACATTTGCCACTTTATTCAGGCTTGCATAAAAACCACGGTTGATCCGCGAACTGTCAACATCAAAAGACACTTCGCTGCTCAAATCGAGCTTTAACGTGTCATCAGCGAGTCGGGAGATCTGTATTTCTTCCGCTGCTCTCTCACGACTAAGCTGCGCTTCGAGTTCACGTTGCTGATCATCCATATATTTGCCAACAGCACCGCCAGCCAATGCACCGGCAACAGCGCCGACAAAACGACCATTGTCATCATTGACCTGATGACCCAGTACCGCGCCTGCTACCGCACCTACAGCAGCACCAGTTCCGGTACGGCTTATTCCACCATCACTGGCGCAGCCAGCGATTCCCACACAAACACCAGTCGCAAGTACTGAAAGTAGTGCAAATTTTTTGTAAAAAATCATAATCATTTACCTGTTAAGCGCAAAACGCATGCGTTTCGCGAAAATATAACACCCGCCTTTTCCCATATAAGATACCGTAATTACACATTACAGCACCTTTCTACTCTTTATAGCGGCAAAGTGTAGTAAGCGTTTACTGACAGTCGCTGAACAGAATTTAAAAAAAATATAACGAGCAAATATGCCATAACGCAGTTACCGTCTTTTTAACGGCCCGGATATCAAAGGGCCATGCGATAACGCATGGCCCGGTAAGCTACTACTTATAGCAGCTGGTATCTATCTGACAGTCTTAATTTCGACCCGACGATTCGCCAACCGACCCTCAGCCGTTTCATTACTTTTCCGCGGGCGGCTCTCTCCGTATCCAATCGCTGACATTCGCTCGATATCAAGTTCGCCTGTATCAGCCAGATAACGAACCACTGCTTCGGCACGCTTGTGTGACAGGCTCATGTTACCGGCTGCCGGACCACGACTATCGGTGTGAGCTTCGATTGAGACATTAACCTTCGGGTTTTTCTTCATTACAGCGATGACACTATCGAGCGCAACGGTACCTTCCTCAGCCAGTTCAGCAGAACCTGTGGCAAACGTGACACCATCAACTACACCGCTAAAGTCACAACCGTTGGCATCGACACTGACGCCTTTTTTAGTAGAGTTGCATGAATCGTCTGCGTCATAAATGCCGTCTTTGTCACTGTCTTTTTTGACAAATTTAATTTTTTCCTGCGCTTTTTTATCTTTCGATGAAACTGGCAGTGGTACATCAACCCGCTCCAAAAAGGATGGAAATACACCGCTGCCTTTCTGTATTCGGAATCGCTTGACGATGTTAAAGCTGACTACTCGCGCATCAGAATCAAAGTTTTGAAATTCTGTACGCAAACCAAAACCGTTTTTCAGATTGTACTCAGCTCCAAGTCCGGTAGACAGACTAAAAGAATTCTCTCGTTCAAATTCAAGTCCGCGGCCGGTGTTATTCACATTACCGACACCAAGGCGTCCGTATATGTTTAACCCACGACGGTTGGCGAGAGAGTCAACACCACCACCACCGAGAAGATATAGAAGTGCGCTGGCACCAAAAGTAGAGTACTCAATGCGACCACTGATCTCATCATTGCTTAGAGATGCCGCACCCAGATCTGAATAATAACCTTCAACTGAAAGGCGAGCGCTGAGATCACGACCGAAAAACAATTGCGCTCCACTACCCGCCGTATCAGTGACTGTGAAGTCGGATGCATCTACCCGCGGTTCAATAGCTGAACCACCAAACCCCACTCCACCATAATAGTTGCCGGTCAGGCTCACGGATGGAAACTTCAAGGATGGAAAATCCAGAGCACTTGCTGCAGGTGCCCAGGACACAGCAGCCATGGCCAGTGTTCCGGCAAATACCAGTTTTGAACAAAACGACTTTCGAATTCGCAGGGTCATTTTTGATCCTTGATTAATTCACTTAATTTGGTTTGTGACGAAGCAAACGCCGTCGCCGATATCGTCTCGTCGACCTCGTTGCTCATACCTTTCTATTTGTATCGGTAGAAACGCCCGCACCGTTAGGTTCCTGCGAATCGGGAATACCATCACCGTCAGGTCTGTGACACTGCCTTGACCATTGACGGTGATTCCGTCGGCATCTGTACGACCGGATCATGCAGAACAGGTAACCTGCCACCGGATTTCGTCAATTTTTCGTCGCCGCGAGCGAGCTAAAACTAGAGGATCCGGGAGAGATTTGATCGAAGACTTACATCCAAACTCGTTGAATTCAGGCTATATAGCTTTGAAAACAACTACTTACAAGCAGCCTCGGAAGTGCCTGAGAGTGGCAAGATAAGGAATGAATGTTATATTTGTGAAACAAATGAAATGAATCACAGGAAAAAGTCAGTTGTCCTTGGAATCTTCCAGGTAATCTGACCAATTGTGGTCACCCGCACCAAAGACAAAAAAGTGCGGATTTAACAGGGAGTCTTTGGTGTTGTAGCGAAGCTCGCGCATATTAGTGTCGGTGATATGACCACCGGCCTCCTCGACAATACATTGTGCAGCTCCCGTGTCCCACTCACCGGTTGGTCCCAGGCGCGCATAGACATCGGCGCGACCTTCAGCAACGAGGCAGGATTTGAGTGCGCTACCCATCGAGACCACTTTGTACTCACCCAGTTTGTCGAGAAAGCGCTTTAACAACCCTCCCTTTTTCAATGGCCCGCTGCTGCGCGCCACAGTGACACCTTTTTTCGGCGCTGTTCGAACCGAGATACTTTCCGGTTCACCATCGCCCATCTGCTTCCACGCACCACAATCACGACAGGCCCAATAAGTTAAATCGAGAACCGGTGCGTGCACCACACCGAGTACCGAGACACCATTCTGGATCAGTGCGATATTCACACTGAACTCACCGCTGTGCTTAATAAATTCGTAGGTACCGTCCAGTGGATCAACTAACCAGTAGGTATTCCACTCGTTGCGTTCAGCAAACGGGATACCACAAGACTCTTCTGTCAGGATAGGAAGATCAGGGCACAGGGACCGCAGTTGCTCGATGATTATCTTGTTGGCAGCAAGATCAGCTTCAGTGAGCGGAGTATCATCTGCTTTCGAAGTGACAGTGACTCCCGACTCGTAGTGTTCGAGAATTTTTTTACCTGCTACTTTCGCAATATCCACAACCAAATCTATACGATTGGCAATGGCTGATGTATCAACTAACATGCAGATCTAATCCGCTGAGCTCAACGCGATGGTATGGCCAAACTCGACACCAAACAACCGACAAAGTCGATGAATACGTGCTGCTAATGTTACTTTTAGTCAACATGCTTAAATCAAGGTCACTCCCGTGACCTCTGTTTACAATGTTCCTGCTTACCTTCACATTGCAGGCCAGATTTTCTACAGCGGCAGGTTTTGTATATTGCCGTCGTTGCGAATTCGATAACTGCCATCACTTGCCTGACGGCCAACCAGACCGAGAATACCATTCACCTGGGGCGGGGTTTCTGCAGTCGGTTTAATCTGAATGTCCGCTTTATAGTTTCCAGCCAGATCGAGCAATACTTCTCCACTGAGTTCCAGTTGCCCATCCGTGTTACTCAACTTGCCAATGTGCTGATCTTCGCCTTGCGGGACAATATCAAACACCACCTCGCCAAGCAGGACGGTATTTTTAACTTCAGCTTGATTCCAGGTAAGCGTGCCTACAGTTCGCTTAAGAAGGTTATTTTCCAATTCAAGATCTTCGATATCCGCCAGCAGTATGCCGCCAAACTCGGCAACCGGCAGCGGAAGAAACTGCTCAAGGCGACTCGCCGGTACGCGAAAGGTACCGTCTTTAACGAACATATTGCCGCCACTGTTGCGGCTTACCAGTCCTTCACCTTTACCACCAAGCACTTCAAAATTAACCATCGCACCGGCACTGGCAGACAACAGTGTTGATGGCTGAAATTTCCATTTCACATTTGTGATTGGCTGTTTTAGCTCAGGTGTTTCAACTGACTGCGCTCCACCACTCCAGATGCTGCCACTCACACCACTCAGCTTCACTGGCTGTATATTTACATGAGGAAGTACACCCGCCGCTGGAAATTTCCAAATCACTGTGATTGCAAATGCCAGTAAGGCAAGAAAAATTAATCCAACTATTTTCACTGCCCTGCCTCCAGGCTTAAACGCGCACTAACCTGACCGGTATCTTTGCGGCTCAAATTAATTGTCTTTACCGAAAGGCCATAGGTTTGCTCCAAACTACCCAGCACCTGCAACAGCTTATTAAATTCTACTTTTGAAAACTGCGCTCTGGCTCCCTGATCACCATCCGGTGTCACCCGCTCTGGTGATGAGATGCTGGCTCTTTTTATCGCTTCATCAAGTAACAGGTACGGCGCTTTGTCCAATGGCTTTATGCTCTGACCAGCACCTCCACCACCGCCAGGTCTTTGCTGCTTCATCCATTCAAGATCACGCTGCTTTGCAATAACTGATGCCTGCCTTGATTTAATACCGGTGCTTAAAGGCTTAAAGGCGAATGTATATAACAACGCAGTAATACCAACGATTGCTGTAGCTGCAACAATAAACTGCTCTCTCGGTGTTTGAGAGGTATACCACTCCTGCATACTCATGAACTTGCCTCCACACGCAATCGAGCTTTAATGCGTTCGCGTTCTTTGGCTGCCGATTGAACATTGGCAATCAATTGACTTTCTTTTTCCAGACTGGACTTTAGTTTGTCTACATCCTGCAAAGATTCCGCTTCGAGTACGATGTCCAGTTGTCCTCTTCTGAAATTAATGCTGTTAACCGTAGGCTCTTTAAGCTGTTTTAATGCAACACCGACCGCTGACATCATGACGACAAAGCTGGTGTCATCAATTCCGGTTCCGGTATCGGCTTTTAACCTTGAACGCATTTGTCTCAGCGGATCACGCTCCGGGTTTCTAACATTCGGAAATGCCTGTTTAAGCGTACCGACCATTTCATCGGTTAAACGGGACTCCTCTTTGCCAAGTTGCTGGAACTGCAGAAAACTTGTTCCTCCCCATAACGCAAGCAGCATTGCTGCCAGCGCTGCAGGTAATCGCCACGGCTTCCAGGCTTTGCCCAATGCTTCCGTTTTTCCGTAGTCGCCCTGCAACAAATTGATTCTTTCTGAAGGTTTTTTGTACTGACTCAGGCCCTGAGCAAACAGAGCAACCTCGGTACGTACAAGATCGGGTTTAATCTCCGGATGTAATCGGTACTCATCACGCCCACAACTGAAATGTCTGGAGCGAAGAACTTCGTCATCTATTTCTTCAGGTGATGCACCTTCAATGGCATTGCCGAGCAACATCGGCAACATTTCTGTATCACACGAAAAACCTTTCGATGACGACAATCTCACTGAGGCATGACCGTCGTTAGTCATTACCGTCCAGCGATCAGTGAAAAGTGGCAGCGCAAGCGTTTCCGGAATAATCTCCTGTATATTAAGTTTGGCGGCTTCCGCCAGATCACGAATCCATGCAAAGCTCTGCTTAGAGACAACAGCAACCGGTATCCGACCATTAGCCTGTCTGTTGCCGAAAGCAAAATGCGAGGCCTCGACATCCTGGGCGAGCTGTTCTTCGAGCATGTAGGGAATGGCTCTATGTGCCTTGGCCTGATTAGCTCCGGGCACGTCAGCTTCTTCCATCAGCAGCTCGGTACCTGCCACCACCAACACTACCCGGCGACGCTCCGCTGCCTTGGCCGCCTGTTCAAAGGTACCGTGATCCGCCTTGCCTATGACCGCACCTTTGTCATCGCAAACACACCAGCGAAGGTAGTCATCGCCGGTACGCTGTAGGTAGGTAAGTAGATATTGAGACATACTGATCCAGAGGTTACCGTTCGTTTGGGTGCTCACACAATACTATATTCCACCACGCGAACGTCGGATAGCTTGCAGCGCACCGTTATTGTCGCGAAAGAACGTTGTATATTGAGTGACGGTGATTTCATCTCGCGTAACCGTCACCCGAGTCATATAATATTGACTCTTTACATCGATACCGATGACATTCTCGAGATTTTCCTCATCGGTATCACCTATCGAATCGGCGCGGAACTGCTCTATCGTTTCGTAAATAAAACTGCCCTCGTCTTCTTCCTCTTCCCCTGAGTCTGCTGCCGGATCGGCCGCAGCACCGTCAGCATCATCCGCATCGTCGTCTCCCGAATTCAGCAGCGTATCAAGTAATCCACCACCCTCGGGACAACCGGGAAATTCCTGCCAGTACTCATCATCGACGACTTTAATATCATCGGCAATCGCTGCCATATGCGGTGCAAGTGATGCAAGTACCGCGCTCGATGCTGTGTTGACGTTTATCGCACTACCAGTCGGTAGTGTCGTAATATGGGGCAACAATATATCGTAGTCATCCAGCCCGCCTTCATCGGCAACCCGAAAGCCCTTGACCAGTAATAGTTCAGTGGGACTGACCATCGGGCCATTGGCAGCACGATACGCTGGTGTCTGGCCGGTATAAAAA
>CAYLZS010000229.1:0-43648 GCA_964388065.1 uncultured Granulosicoccaceae bacterium | reverse complement strand
AAGCTGCAGGGTTTAATAGCTGATCCCGCACCAGTATTGCCAATACTTGAAGCGTTGCTGGACGATGAGTCTCTCTATGTCAGGAAGTCTGTTGCCAACAATCTTAATGATCTATCGAAAGATCATCCGCAATTGGTGTTTTTTAAGTGCCGCGAGTGGCAACAAAAAAATAATCCGAACAGAGACTGGATTATCAGGCATGGGCTGCGGACACTGATAAAGCAGGGAAATCCTGACGCGCTGGCGTTAACCGGATTTGGCAAACCCGTTAATATGAAGGTGCAGTTGTCGGTTAAGCCAAAGAACATTCAGATTGGCCAGTCTGTTACGATGCAGCTTAATCTTAAAAATAACAGTGAGCGCAACCAAAGCCTGATGATTGATTACATTGTTCACTATGTCAGAAAAAACAATGTGGTTAACGAAAAAGTATTCAAATGGAAAGCCCTCGACATTGATGCAGGTTCAACAGTGACTCTTGAAAAGTCTCACCCGATTAAGGAAACCACAGTTCGAGCACTGTATAGCGGTGTTCACAAACTGGAGGTACAGGTAAATGGAGTACGGTTTGACAGCTGCGAATTTACACTCAAGTGACTAAAGACCGTATGACAGAGCATAAAGACCAAACCATAGTGCTTTATTATGCCCCGGACAATGCATCACTGATTGTACGGTTGCTGCTCGAAGAACTGGGTTTACCTTATAAAACGGTATTGGTAGACAGAAGTGTTAACGCTCAAAAATCAACCGAATACCGGAGACTTAACCCGGCGGGGCAAATACCGGTTTGCATCATTGATGGTGAACCGGTATTTGAAACCGCAGCAATTCTTCTATCTCTTGCAGACAGGCATGACAGATTTTCAATAAATGTCTCTGATGCGCTGCGACCACCGTTTTTAAAGTGGCTGTTTTTTCTGAGTAACAGCTTGCACGTCGATCTCAGGCAGCGTTTTTACCCGGAGAAATATACAGGAGACGACGAGCCTGCACTCAGAGCGTTTTCAGAAATAACTTTACAGAGACTGATTGAGCGCTTTGGAATTTTCGATAGCTTGTATTGCAGATCATCTGATCCATATGTATTTGGTGTTGAGCCGACCATAATCGATATGTATTTATCGGTTTGTTTTCGCTGGGCGCAACTGTATCCGCTTAAAGGCCAGGGCAATAGCCGAGAACCAGATTTCCCTGCTGTTGATTTTAAAGGCGTGAAAAAGATGGTTCAGCATCTGGAGCAGCGGCCAGCTATTCGACGGGCCTGTGAGATAGAGGGCATAACAGGCAGGCTTTTTAGCGATCCGACTTATGCAGATCCGCCAGAAGGTGTCGCACTTTAAGCTTTGCACCCTGAAGGGCTGGTCTGGCTGAGAGCAGTTAGTAATTTGCAAGTGAGGTGAAAGCTCGCGCGGATTATGAGAAGGGCTACGCAATTTTTAGTGTCATGACGTTGTATTTGGGAAACTGGTGTGGTACTTTCCTTAAAGGTCATGACAAATAAGGATTATATATGCGCACCTTTATCGACTTTGGAACCTGCGTTCTTGCCACCGCGATACTAGCCGGATGTGGCGGGTCGGGTGGTGGTGCTTCCACTAATGTCAATGATCCTGCCGCATCAACACTCACTGTAGTTAATAGCTCACCGGTCGAGCAATCACCGAGCGTAGTAGTCCAAAACGATACTGCAAACGGGCAGGTGGACCAAACTGCAGAGCCGGTTACAGATTCGTCAGTAGCTTTGGTTGATTCACAAGCCGATATCTCTGATTTACTTTCAGACGGCTCTACCGAAGAGGTTGTGGTCTCGCAGACAGACGATAGTAATAGTCAACCGGTGCAATCAAGTTTCTGTGAAACGGCTACAGCGACTGCCGTTAGTTTCGAGGACTACTTTACAAACAGTGTTACGCAAATTTTGCGTGGTACTTACGTGCCGTTTCCTGCGGCAGGTTTTGGTTGGGATGGCAATAAGCTCTGCGATATGGCGTCAAGCTTCGGTGTAGACGCAGTGGAAGTGCTTGTGCCTTATGTAAGCCAGCGACCTGATATCGATGGTCAGATAGCGACTAATGAATGGCGGTCAGCTGCGGTTGCGGGTACCAGTAACTTTGAAACGTCCTTCAATGACATTGACAACCTGCTTTTGGCAAACGTTCCTGATTACATTGATGGTTCGGGTTATTCAAGCTGGATGGCAATGCATGATGGTACAAATCTTTACGTACATGTGCGTACATCCAGTGATACTCATAAGTTGTTTCTCGACTCTGATCAGCCGTGGCACGATGACTCTTTTGAAATTTTCATTGATGGAGACAATAGCAAGGGCGAAGAGTTTGATGGTGTAAATGACTTCCAGATTTCGTTATCAGCAGATTCCAGCACTCTCGAGCCACTCATTTCGGGGCGCTCAGCACCGGGACTTGGAATATTTTATAGAAGCGTTAATAAGTTTCAATCACACCCGATAATCGAGGTTGCGATTAATCTGGAATCTGCAGGCATAGAGATCGGTAAGCCGTTTGGATTTGATGTACATATCAATGAAGACGACAACGGTGGTGATCGCGATGCAAAGTGGGGATGGTTTGAAAAATCGGGTTTTGACAGATCATGGTTTAACCCGTCTGTGCTGGGAACCCTGCTTTTGACTGACTGTGCGGATCGAAACGCCTGCGGCAGACACCAGCAACTTCAGCCTTAACACCTGTATGACCGGGTATAAGAAAAATTGGTTACCACCATTGCCAGAACGCTGCCGCATTACTTTTCAATCGCGTTGGCTATAAGCGATTTATAGCCACTGCGGTAATCCGGGTGAGTGAACTGGTAGCCTGTGCCAAGCAACATCCGGTTATCGCAACGTTTGCTGCCAGCGATTCTTTTGGGTCGCTTGCTATTAGGCTCTGCGTACTGTTTTTCAACTCCAAGCTGTTCAGCTATAAACGATTCTACGTCAACCGATGTGGCAGGTAGCGAATCGGAACCGAGTACTACCTCCGGCAATGTGTCCTGATTGACCAGATGCGCAATGACACCTGCGCAGTCTTCTACGTGTATGCGGTTGGACCAGGTTGCAGAGCGTTCGTCGCTGCAGTGACCGTTCCTGACACGGTCAACCAATCGAAGACGGCCCGGGCCATAGATACCACTTAGCCTGAGTGCTGTACCAACACCGGTTGCAAGCGCCAGTTTTTCAGCCTCAAGCATCACTTTGCCGTTAAACCGCTGCGGTGCAGTGGGTGATAATTCGTCGACCTGTGAACCATCGTTCTGATGGTATACCGCAGTCGATGATATAAAAATCAGCCGCTTGATCTGACCGAAGTCGCAAGCCTGAATTGTATTGTTCAAACCTGTCACATACGCATTGAGATAACTTTCTTCATTGAAGCTGTCGGCGGCCAGTGAGTAGACAAGTGTGTTTGCATCACTGTTGCGCAGAAATTCAAGACTCGACGGGTTCAATACGTCTGCGGCTGTTGCTGGCAGATCAGCGGGCAGATTGCTGATTTGTCTGCGCACACCCAGCACAGCAGTACCGCTGTTTTGTAGTTTCAGTGCCGCGCGGGTGGCAATGTCGCCGCAGCCGATGAATACCACTTTTTCTCTCATTTGTTTTCCTGCTCTTTAAATTACCGAATTCATTTCACATTCCTGTCTGAAAGCACTGAAGTAATTGCGATTTTGGTTTTATTTTCTAAGTTATTGATATTAATGGATTAAATGCGTTTCTCAGATATGGGTTTGCGATGTATCCCGGCAGATCGTGTGACGGTTGCCGCGGACAAAGTGTATCAATTCTGGAACACTGCCGTCTTTGCGATCCCGAGCATTCAATGATGCGTTACTTACTTCTAGTTTTACCGTTTCTCCTTACCGGATGCCTTTCAGATTTCAGGTACGTTGACGAAACCGTCGATGTCACTGAAAACATGACTTTGACTGAGGATGTTCTGAAAACCAAGTTTCGGTTTAATACACCGAATGTGGTGCTCGATGGTCAGGGACGAACTATAGACGGTAACTGTAATACCCAGTGTATTGGTTTTTCGATAACAGCAGACAATGTTGTTGTGCGCAACGTTACTCTTAAGCGGTTTGATGGTGGTGTGTCAATTACCCATGGTGCATCAGGTGTTCGCTTTGAGAATGTGACCATCACTGACAATGTTCAGCATGGTATTTTTGTCGACAAGAATTCCAGTAATTTTGTATGCAGTAACTGCAAGATTTCCGATAATGGTGCAATGGGTATCTACCTTGAGTACAACACGCACGGGAATGTAATTGAAAACAGTGAAATCAGTTTTAATGGATTCCGCGATAAAGATACAGGTGACTGGGTAGAGAACCAGAAAAACAAAAGCAAAGACAAGCGTGAAGGTCTTGCGATAGACAGTTCACAGGGTAATCTGGTTCGCGATACAGATTTCTTTGGCAACGCGCTGGCAGGTATAACAATCTACCGTAATTGTGGTGAGCGTGGTATTCGACGTGAGTGGAGTGCTAACTTTAATACCATTAGTGGTGGCAGCTTTAGCGACGACATTCTTATTGCTTCGCGTCAGGATAAAGACTTGTCTACCTGGGATTGTTTAGAGCCATATATTCATGACGGCAAATTCATAATGGATGATGCAGAATTTAATGTTGTTGAAAACGTCACTCTTTCAGAAACTACTAAAATAGTTATCCGTGACGATAACAACTCGGTAAGCGGTGTTACCGGTGGACAGCTAATTGCACGTTCAACTACCCGCAATGCGATCAATCAGCCATTGGTTGGATTGGGAATCAGTGATACCACCAGCAGTTACGTGGGTGATCCGTCGTTTGTAATTGAATAAGACGGTTGCTGCATGAATAAAAAAAAGGCCACGTTACATACGTGGCCTTTTTCATTTAACTGCTTTTATTTATGCATTTTAAGCGGCTGCAGCAGTGAGTTGTCTGGCCTCTTTGAATGAGATAAGTTGCCGTGCTGCATCATCCCACAGGGTGAGGTGAATGCACTTCAGGCTCTCTTTAAATTTTAGTCTGCCTATTTCTTTTAATTCCGGATGTGTTTTTAACACCGTTGGCAATTTGTAAAACGGAATGCGGCTTGAAAGATGGTGGACGTGATGTATACCAATATTTCCTGTGATCCACATGAATGGCTGTGGCAAATCGTAGAATGAGCTGCCTTGCAGTGCTGCGTGTTCGTGGTTCCATTCCGGCTTTGTATTCCAGTAGGTATTTTCGTATTGATGCTGAACGTAGAACAGCCAGACGCCGATGGCAGCACCCAGTGTGACAACCGGTATCTGAATTAGCAAAAAGGTTTTGAGACCGACAATAGAAATTAGCAGAAAGGCGACGAGCAAAATTGCGGCATTCGTTGTCATCACGCTTATCCAGGCATCGCTTCGATGCATTATGGTAACTGGCAGGCGATGCCTCAGGATAAACATGTAGAACGGTCCGATAATAAACATCACGAACGGATTTCTGTAAATACGGTACTGTAGCTTTTTAAGTGAACTGAGTTCGTTGTATTCGCTGACCGTATAGGTATCGATGTCTCCGAGGCCACGTCGATCGAGGTCTCCGTTTGTCGTATGGTGTGCTGCATGCAGATAGCGCCAATAGGCATAAGGGGTGTAGGTGAAAACACCCAATACTCGACCCGTCCAGTCGTTAACTTTTTTCGATGAGAACAACGAGCCGTGCCCGCAGTCGT
Organism: uncultured Granulosicoccaceae bacterium; assembly: GCA_964388065.1. Lineage (GTDB taxonomy): Bacteria > Pseudomonadota > Gammaproteobacteria > Granulosicoccales > Granulosicoccaceae. Next base: position 37,917 of record CAYLZS010000229.1, on the reverse strand, counting down.
GTTGCAGGATGAACAGTCTGATTATCATGCCTGCAGCAAGCAGCAGCTGAGCTGCATAAGTCAGATAGCCGAGGAAGCCACCAGCCTGCAGTGCTTTCGACATGCCGAACCACAGGAGTACCAGTGGAACAACCGTAACCGCAATTTCGAATACTGCGCGCGGATTGTCTGATTGTTTAAATTCATTGAGGCGGGACGACCAGTTTTTGGATGTGCTCAACGCTTTGCCTGTATGTAGAGTGAGTGGGGATGCCGCAAGTCTTCTGAATGCGCCCGTCAACAGGCCCTGATTTTCGAGGGACAAGTGAGCGTACGCATTTGGGTGTTCGTGAAGAAGAATCGCAAACCGTCAAATAATTGTCTATTTAATTTGTTCTGGTGAACGGATGCGGCAGTTTAATGAGTTTTGACTGCTTTGGCCGGTAGTTTATCAAATCGAAACGCATTGTGTGTTCAACCAGAACGACGCCAGAAGTGGAGTTGTCCATTCGCCTTGATTGCCAGCGGTTTTAGGTCAGAATTTAACCGACAATTCCTGCAGCCAGATCGGCATGATATCGAGCATCCAGGCATCTATAGTCTTGTGCCACTCGAGCAGGATACCGATCCCGACAATGATCATCACAACGCCCATGATCGGTTTTGCCCACGGCATCCAGCGCATCAGGCGATCTTTACGCTTGGTTAACAGTTCTTTGGTGCCGTAAGACAGTGACAGAATAATTACTGAAACACCCAGTCCGAAAAACAGCATGGTGAATGTCGCCTGCAGCAATCCTTCACCGCTTGCTGCCAGCCCGATGGCCCCACCGAGTGTTGGTCCGACACAGGGAGACCAGACAGCGCCAAGCAGCATACCAATGAAAAACTGACTGCGGAGCCCGCCGGATTGTGTATTGTCGATCTTTGCATTGGCACCGGAGGCAAGTGGTGCGACTGCATTGGACAGTTTTTCCTGAGCGCGTGGAAGCAGCAGGACAATACCGAAAAGAATCATCACGGTTGCGGCAATTCTGTTAATAACCAGTTCATCCAGCCCGATCAGGTGACCGAATGCTGTGACCAGTACGCCGACAGTGGTAAAGGAGACTGTCAGACCGAGTGCCATCATCACCGGACCCAATCGATGGCTTTGCAGAGCACCTGCGATAATTACCGGTAAGAGCGGTAGTACACACGGATTTATGAGGGTTAGTACGCCGGCCAGGAAGGCCCAGAAATAGGTCATCTGATAGTCTGATTTTTGTTGTGAGTTTGTAGACCACAGATCTGCTGAAAGTTCATTTGGTCTGCCAATGGTCTATCAGTGCAATTCACACCGGCTTGCCGACCAGCTCTGCCTCTACAACGAATCGCAGCGGACCACCGGGCACCAGCGCATCGAACGGATAGCATGTTACCAATACCATCCGTGATTCACCAATTGACGGGGTAATTGAATCAACTCTGCTGTCTGCAACCCTTGTCGTTGTGACTCTGTATTGATGCCAGACCCGGTCCCGGGACTGGATGCGAACAAGAGAATCAGCTGCGATATGCTGCAGCGGCTCAAAATGCGTATCGCGGTGGGCTGCGATCATTGTTACGCCGCGGCCTCCTGGTCTGGCAGAACCGCTGACCATGCCTGGCCCGAACGCAAGTGTGGCACCTGTTGCACCATCCAGAACATAGTTGTCTAAGTTAATTCCGGGTATTACCAGTCTTGCGACCGGCACTGTATCAGCCCATGGCCACGGTTGATTACCGGTGGTGTGCCAGCTTTTATTTATAAGCACCTGTGCAAGTCTGGCTTTGGCAATCATATAGGTTGCATCACCAGCTGGCAGCAGTGCCAGTGAAAGCAGAACTGCTGCCAGTGCAGTTCTGCTGACTTTGCATTTGCTTAGTAGCTCTTGCATTTGCGTGATCCTGTTCGCAACGCAGTACATACAATACTGGTGTCCGGCTGTCGCAACTTCGGTAGCACAATTAGCACAGCAAGTAACGCCAGAACCAGTGAAATCAGAAATCTGATGGTGGTACCGAGACTACCCTGTGGATACTGCATGGTGTTGCCAGCTGGTATCGACTGAGGAAGTGATGTTGGTTTTAAGCTTGAGGCTGATGGATCCCTGCTGATGCCATCTTCAACGGCAACCAGACTGGTGTACTTTGTTACCAGTGAATAACTGAGTGCTATGTCGGTTACGTCTTTTTCTACCTCAAGAGGATTTGCATCCTGCAGCAGCTTATCTTCCAGTGATTGAATTTTGCGGAAGGCCCAAAGCTTGTCGAGCCCCTGTGTGTTGCGTCTTGCGGTGGTTTGATTTGACAGAGAGCCGAGCTTGATTTTTTGAGTCCATTGCTGGCCTGCATAGGTGCCGGTAACTTCGATATCACCTTCTTTTAATTTATCTGACCAGCGCGCATCGGCAAGTACAGGTTCTCCCATGTATACATCTGGAATGATGGCGGGATACACCTCTGGTGTACTTGCAGTGTTAAAACGAATTTTCACATCTGTTAGTGCAGGGCGTTCGAGTTTAGCCAGCAACAAAAGTGTTTTATCGACAATCTCAGATGCATTGGCAATGTGTGTGTAGGTTCCTTTGCCAAGTTCTGCTGACTTTCGCATAAACCATATATTAGGTGCAGAACCGATACCTATTGTAAAAAGTCTTGTGGTGCCGATTGTTTGCTTAAGGTAACGAAAAATCTGTTGCTCGTTGCCAACACTGCCATCGGTCACAAAGACAACCTGTCGGAGTCGGTCTTCTGGAGAACTGCCGTTAAGCGCTGATGCCATCGCTGCGAGAATTTCGGTGCCTCCATCGGCTGTCAGTTGTTGCACCCAGTTAATGGCGGTATTTTTGTTGGCATCATCGGCTGTCACCGAGTTGCTGAATAACTTGTTTGTGTCATTGTCGAATTCAATGACGTTAAAGGTATCCTGTGAGCTTAACCGTTCAATTCCCAATGCCAGTGTTTTGCGAGCCTGTGCGATTGAGGTGCCGCTCATTGACTGCGATGTGTCAATGACGAAAATTACTTCGCGTTGAATGATGGAGTCGTTAAAAATTTGTTGTGGCGGCATTAACATCAATGATGCGAATGACTCAGTGCTTTTTTGCGATTGTTTGTCCTGCCGGAAAATTGCAGCCACGGGTGCAGTGGTGACCTGTGGAGTCCAGGTTAATTTAAAATCGCGGTCAGCAGGTACCGAGCCGCTTGCCAGTGACACATTCCAGAGTTGTTGACTGGTATTGCTATCGAGCGTTGAGATGATGTCATGTGTACTGCTTGAGATGCTTAACCCGGGAAGGCCGGTGTCCAGTGTTACTTCTATAGAGACTGGTGCGGGCGTATCAGTCACTGGTGGTGTGATTTCACTGGCATCCGTTACCTGAGTAGCCGGTATTGCCCAGGCGCTGTCCTGCTGTGCGATAAGATCGCTGTCTGTATACTGCAGTGCGGTTCTCGGCAGGTGTCTGGCCGACAGGTATCTTGGAGTGATAGTTAGCGGGAAGACCATGCTGAATTGTCCGTCGCTATAGCGAATGGTTGACTGATAAACAATATCGATGCTGATTGATTCACCGGGTGGAATATTGGCCACTCTTGCAGTGAAGAGGTTGGCGCGTTGTTGTTCGAGCAAAGTTGCTTTTTTTCCTGTTCGTTTTGCCGTCTGATAGGTTCGCTTTGCTTTTTTACGGGTTTGGATAACGCCGTCTATTCTGGTATCTCCGATGATCATGGTCAGTTCGTCTACCGTTGCGTCATCCGGTAACGGGAAAACGTAAACCCCTTCAACCCAGTCCGACGATTCATTAGTGAAGGTTTGTCGAACAATGGTTCGCGCCAACAGTCCCTGTACGCCAATATTGACTGACGTATCTACCAATGGCGCACGTATATAGTGGTCTCTGCCTGCAGTATCAAACAGCAGTGTGCCACTCTCAATTTCAGACATGGAGCGCACAATGAGTTCTTCCGCCAGCGCTGGTGGTATTGCACCTGCGGCGCACAACAACACAATAGCGACTATTTTTGTTGCTGATCGAAGTGTGGGTATGACTATGAACGATGACCGCACCCCCTGGTGCGCGGTGATAATCTGGAAGTGAGTTTTGTACATGTTTGGCGGTGTCCTGATAACGTATAATGAGTTGGAGAACACAATTAGAACTGCCAAATGTGTCAATCTCGACGTGAGATTGTGTTTTAGTCTGACGATTTATGATGAAAAATTGCGCCAATACCCGGTGGTTGTTGCAGACTCAGAATAACCTTTGGCAGGTAACCTTTAGTTAGAAAGAAAAAGAGTCAACCTGCGTTGCCGCGCACGCAGGGTTACGTATCTTTTCAGGAGCTATTGCTATAAAAAATTCCGTTACCTCTGCGGTCCTGATGACAGTGCTGTTCGCTGCTGGTGCGGTGTGTGCGACTGAGACGTCACAGACAACCACCGTCGACAGTGAATCTGCCCCTGCTATACCGAGAGATCCTGATCCGCAAATCCCCGATACCGAAGACCCCGAATTTGAATTAAATGCTGACGGTCTGAGAACAGAGCGCAAACCAACATTTGAATTTGGTGTGGCTGCGGCCGCGCTGCAGGTGCCTGCGTATCCGTCTTCTTCGGTTAAAAACAACCGGTTTTTTGGAGCTCCCTGGCTTATCTATCGAGGTGACAGACTCCAGGTTAAAGAGGGCGGCGTGGAGTTGAATGCCTTCCAGAGCAAAAAACTCATTGTCGATCTTGGTATTGGTGCAGCACTCGGTTCAGATGCCACGGATACGCCACTGCGTGAAGGGTTGCCTGATCTCGATTTTATACTTCAGCTGGGACCACGCTTTACTGTGCCGCTCTCTGATAAAACCGTTGACGGAATCAGAACCCGGTTTAACTGGGTTAGCGCGCTGCGATTTGCGGTATCCACTGACTTTCGAAGTCTTGATTTTCAGGGGCCACTGGCGACCACAGAACTGCAATTTCGCAAGACCGGTTTCAAAAATAATAATCTGGAATTTAATGCATCGGTTAGCGCAACCTGGCTTGGTGACCAGCTGATGGATTTCTTTTTTTCTGTAGACCCGGAGTTTGCCACGCTTGACCGACCCGCATTTGATGCCGATGCAGGCTTTCTCGGTGTGGAGCTGAATGCCGGGATCGTCTATAAACCCACACCTAAACTAACTACCGCGCTTGTGCTGGGTGTCACTTCACATGAAGGTTCCGGTATAGACGAAAGTCCGCTATTTGAAGACACATTAACTACACAGGCATTAGTGGCGTTTAGCTATACAATATTTCAAAGTAAGCGGCTGGTCAGAGTTTTAGATGAATAGGGTGTCTGGTCTGTGCTGCGTCGCTTTATTGCAGCGTTAAACCGCGCTCCGCTGGTCAGTGTTCATCTGGCCACACTGCTTTTTGGTCTTGCCGGTGTTCTCGGTGCAGCAGTCGGGGTAAATGCAATAGAGGTAACTTTTGGGCGCACACTGTTTGCATCACTTGCGCTGGCGGTTGTTTGCTGGCTGGCTAAAACACCGTTAAAGCTGCATATTAAGTCCTTTGATAGTTTTTTGTTATTGATATCGGGTGTGCTTCTGGCATTTCACTGGGTGGTATTTTTTGCCGGTATTCAATATTCAACTGTTGCTATTGGTCTGGTCACTTTCTCTACCTGTCCGGTTTTTGTATCGCTGCTTGAGCCTCTTATATTCAAAGAGCCACGAGGTCCCTATGCAGTACTGGCGGCTTTCCTGGTTTTGTTGGGTGTCGTGATTATTTCCGGAGTACACACAGGGGAGCTTGTCTATCTGAAGGGAATTGCTCTTGGTATTGTCGGTGGATTCAGCTTTGCTTTGCTGCAATTGTTGAATCGTCGTCTGGCAAGTAACGATGGTGCGCTGGTTACTTCACTGGTGCAAAGCTGTGTTGCGGCTTTGGTATTGCTGCCAGTTGTGTTTACCGGTCTTGGCAACATTCAGTCGCATCAGTGGCTGTTGTTGATGGTGCTGGGTGTCGCCTGTACCGCACTTGCCTATACACTGTTCATTGCAGCATTGAAGCGAGTAAAGGTGTCTGCGGCCAGTCTGATTGCAGCCGGGCTCGAGCCTGTCTACGGTGTGGTGCTTGCGGCGATTATTCTGTCGCAGCGGCCGGCACCCAATGTATTAATTGGCGGTGCCATTATTCTTGCGACGGTAATGTTGGTGACTGTGCAAAAAAAGCGACCCTGAGGGTTGTAATCTGAATCCTGTTTGTGGTTTGATCGAAGTTAGTCAGTTACTGGTAAACACTGCGATGATAACTGTATACGGCGATATCAAATCCGGAAACTGCTACAAGATTGCGTTGCTATTCTCGCAACTTGATATTGAGCATCAGTGGAAAGAAATTCTGGTTGTGAAGGGAGAAACCCGGACTGATCAGTTCCGGGCTTTAAATCCCGCAGGTCAGATACCGGTAGTGCTTCTTGAAAACGGAGAGGTGCTGACACAATCGAATGCGATCTTGAATTACTTTGCCGATGGCACTGATCTGATGCCCGCAGATGCGCTGCATCGTGCCCGGGTTCAGGAGTGGCAGTTTTATGAGCAGTACAATCACGAACCCACCATAGCAGTTCGACGCTACATTAAAATGTTTCTGGGCTTGCCTGCTGCAAGACAGGCAGAATTTGATAGTAAAGAAGAAAGCGGCTACCGAGCGCTTTCGGTAATGGAGTCGCATCTCGCAAAACACCAATATTTAGTCGGTAAGAGCTATTCTGTGGCAGATATTAGCTTGTATGCTTACACGCATGTAGCGGAGGAAGGTGACTTTGATTTATCGCGCTTTCCGGGAATTTGTGACTGGCTTGCACGAGTCAAACAGCAGCCAGGCCATATCTCAATGAGTGACTGACATGCGTGATCTATTTAAGCAAATAATGAATCGTCCCGAGGGCCACGGACTGCCACCGCGCTGCTATACAGATGAGCACTTTCTGGACCTTGAAGTTGAAAAATTACTGCGCACCGAATGGCATTGCATTGGCCGTGAAGATGAAATCCCGCATGTTGGTGACTACTTCACCATGGATGTTCTTACCGAGCCGCTGCTGGTGGTGCGTAAGTCAGAAACAGAAATCGCAGTTTTATCCAACGTTTGCCGCCATCGCGGGATGTTGGTAGCTTCAGGAGAGGGCAATGCAAAACGCTTCCGCTGTCCCTACCACGCCTGGACTTACGAGCTGGATGGCAAGTTGCGCAATGCGCCACTGGTACCTAAGAATCAACTGGTAAAAGACTGCGGGTTGCCGGTATTGAACTCACGTTGCTGGCAGGGTTTTATATTTGTTTCACTGGCGGAGGATACAGCATGGCCCGGTGATGCAGACTCAGTAAACTCTTTGAGTCAGCTGGGGCTGCACATTGAAAATTATCATATGCAATCCATGCATCATGCGGCACATTTTTATGAAGTGTGGGATTGCAACTGGAAATCGCTAATTGAGAACTTCATGGATGGTTACCACTTGTCTGTGGTGCATCCGGAGTCCCTGCATCATCTGACACCTACCAGCCTGTGCAAAAAGGTACCGGGTACCGCAAGCTTTACGGCCTATACAGCGAACTATGCATCTACTGCACCGGAGCGAGTGAATCATCATCCGTCACTTAGTGAGGAACAGGCACGGCAGTCGCAACTTTTTTGTATCTTTCCAGCTATGATTGCCTCTCTTTCTGCAGATACGCTGGTGTATCTTGCCTTGCACCCGTTGAATGCCAAACAGGTTGCTGTGAAGTGGGGTATATCAACATTCGAAGCTGACCTCTCAAAAGAAGAGTTGCAGGATCGCATAGATAAATGGAAGCAAATAAACCATGAGGATCATGAAATTTTAAAACACCTGCAAAAGGGGTTGCAGTCTTCACGGTGTGATACCGGACCATTGGCGGAAGATAACTTTGAAGGTACGTTGTTTGACTTCCATAGTTATCTGATCAACAAACTTGAAATAAGTCCGGTGTTCAGCGCTTGAGTGATTCAAAAATTTCAGAGGCCGGTGCTCATACTAAGGTGGCTCATACTCAGGTAGCTCAGGGCCGTGACTTTCTGGCTATACCAGGACCTACGGTAATACCGGAACAAGTGCTCAATGCAATGCACCAGCCTGCGATCGATATTTATACCGGTTCATTAGTCGCAGTCACTGATCGTTGTCTCGCCGGATTAAAAACCGTTTTTCAGACCAGCGGCGATGTTTATATCTATGCTGCAAACGGACACGGTGCCTGGGAAGCGGCACTCAGCAATGTGTTATGCAACGGCAATGACATACTGGTACTGGAGTCAGGTCTGTTTGCAAAAACCTGGGGCGAGTCCGGTGTTATCCAGGGACTACAGCCCGATGTTGTAGCTTCCGACTGGCGCAACCCTGTCGACTATGACAAAGCAGCGCAGATCCTTAGAGATGACAAAGAACATCGCATCAAGGCAGTGCTTGCAGTACAGGTAGATACCGCGTCCGGAGTGGTAAACGATATTCCGCGGCTGAGAAAGATACTGGATGATGCAAGTCATCCTGCGCTTTTGATGGTGGACTGCATAGCTTCTCTTGGCACTATGGACTTTCAAATGGACAACTGGGGTGTTGATGTTGCCATATCCGGTTCGCAAAAAGGTTTAATGCTGCCGCCGGGTTTGAGTTTTGTTGCTGCCGGCAACAAGGCTAAAGCTGCGCATCAGAAGGCTGATCTTAGAACGCACTATTGGGACTGGACGTTTCGTGACGGACCGGAACACTACATGAAATATTGCGGTACACCACCAGAACATATGATGTTTGGTCTTGATTGCGCGCTTGATATGCTTTTAAAAGAGGGTCTGCCATCTGCGTTTGAAAGACACCGGCTGCTCGCCAATGCAGTACGTACTGCAGTGGAAGCGTGGGGCAGTAATGGTTTGATGCGACTGAATATTGATTCGGCTACTGCTCGCGCTAATAGCGTCACAGCCATTGAACTTGCCGCTGACAAATCACCAAAAACACTACTGGACTGGTGTGAGAGCACAGCATCGGTGAAGCTCGGTATCACCATCGGTGACTTGTACGACAAAGGTTTTCGCATTGGCCATATGGGATACGTCAATGCGCCGATGGTGCTCGGCGTGCTGGGTGTCATAGAGACAGGGCTGCATACATTGGGCTGGGAGTTCGGATCGAGCGGGCTTGCTGCAGCAACAAAAGAACTGGGCGACTCTTTGCCAAAACAGTCCTGATTTTTTCTCTGGCGATTCCAATACTATTTAAGGCTTTGTAAATGCCCGAGTTTGATTTCTGGCTGCTATTGGTTGCGATCCCGGTAATGGCTTTTGCCGGATGGATCCATGGCGCGCTCGGTTTGGGCTTTCCGCTGATCGCCACACCAGTTATTGCAGTATTTATTGATGTGAAGGCGGCAATTTTGTTAACACTTTTGCCAACCGCAACGGTCAATGCTGCAAGTGTTCTGACAGCGCAGAATGCTGTTGCTACGGTAAAAAAATATCGCTTGCTGATGCTTAGCTGTTTTCTGGGTACAGTGATTGGTTCGGTTCTACTGGCATATACTGATGCGTCGCCGTACAGGCTGTTACTGGCATTTTTAATTGTGGTGTTTCTGTTAACTGATCATTTTAATTTCCGCTTAAAGATACAGCCGGTGGTATCTGTGATGTTGCTATTTGGTTGTCTGGCAGGTTTTGCCAGTGGTACAACCAATGTTATGGTCGCTGTATTGATTATCTATTTTTACTCTCTCAATGTGGCACGCGGTGAAATGGTGCCTGCAATGAATCTGTGTTTTTTGGTCGGCAAGACCTCTCAGATTGTGGTGTTTCTGACACTTGGAGTAGTGAGCTTTAAGTGGCTGGTCTATACCATTCCGTTAGCGCTGGTATCTTTCGCATCGCTTAAGGTGGGGCAAGTGTATGGAGAGCGTATAGCGGCAGAGCGCTATAGAGGCATTCTTAAAGTTATACTTCTGTTACTGGCGGCAATATTGATTGTGCAGTTTTTTCTTGCAGACTAAACCAGGACTGGCAACTTCCACTCACGATTACCACTCCATGTGGTCTGCAAACTTCACCACTTTAGGGGGGCCGTCTCCATACTCCACTATGCTGTGTCCGCAGTTGTCCATGTGAGGATCCTGCCAGATGTTTCCGATAGGCTGATTTTCGTAATCAATAAGCAAAGACTTTAACAGTGCACCATGGCTTACAATCAGTACTGTCTGCTTTGGACACTCTGCGACAATTTCATTCACTGCTTTGTGCGCGCGAGCTTGCAGATTGGCGAATGTTTCGGCATCACCCAACGCAAATTTTTCCGGATGATGGCGGAAGTTGTCCGCCTGTTCCGGGTATTGTTCTGTGGCATCGCTCAGTAGCATGCCTTCCCACGGTCCAAGGTGAATTTCTCTGAGTGAACTGCGGTATTCGACGCTATCGGTTTTGCCTTCAAGGATCAGTTCAATGGTTTGTCTGGTACGCTTTAAATCACTGGAAAAATGGCGATCGAATGCTGGCAGCTTACCGACCAGTGCGCGCGCCTGTGACTGGCCGAGCTCCGAGAGATCAGGGTCTGAGGTGCCTTGTATGCGAATTTCTGCATTCCATGTGGACTGTCCGTGGCGGATGAAATGGATTGTGGTCATAGAAGCCTGTTTGCAATATCGAGGGGCGTTTTGAGTTTACCGCAACACAGTGTTGTTGCAATATGATTAAATAGTGCTCGGCGTAGTTTAAGGTTAAATAGCAGGGGAAGGTGAATGATTGATTTATACAGCTGGACAACACCGAATGGTCGCAAGGTGTCAATCATGCTCGAAGAGTGTGGGCTGGAATACACAAGCCATATAATTAACATAATGAATGGTGACCAGTTTGGTGAAGATTTTTTAAAAATCGCTCCAAATAACCGAATACCCGCGATTGTTGATCAGGACACGGGTGTCGCAATGATGGAGTCCGGTGCAATATTGATGTATCTGGCGGAGAAGACTGACCGTTTTTTGCCAAAAGACGCTGCCCGACGTTGGCAGGCTATTGAGTGGTTGATGTGGCAAATGGGCGGGCTCGGACCAATGGCGGGCCAGACACATCATTTTTTAAAGTACAACAAGGGAAAATCGAAGTATGCAGAAGCGCGTTATAAGAGTGAAACCAAAAGACTCTACGGCGTTCTGGATAAGCGATTAACAGATCACGAATATATAGCGGATGAATATTCAATTGCAGATATGGCAGCCTGGCCCTGGGTGTCACGCTATGAGTGGCAGGAGATTGATCTGAACGAGTACCCGGCAGTGAAAAAATGGTACACGACAATTGCTGCTCGCGAAGCAGTCCAGAAGGGATACCACGTACCAAAATTCACAACAGATATACCCATGCCCTGATCTGGAGATTACCTGATCTGGAGATGTAAGAGTACGCGGACGATATGCACCAGGGACGGCAGCTAACGTTGGTTAAACAAACCACCGACAAATAAATTTAAAGCCCCCGCCAGCTAACTCCTTCAATAGCTAAAACAGGTAACGAGCCTGCGATGATTTAACCACCGCTTCCCTCGAGTGTAATCAATCCGGTATTGCAATTATACCGGCAGGGTAAGTTGATCAGGGTTTTCCAGGTTAAGCAGAAAGGACTTGGTTGGCAACCCACCACCAAACCCGGTCAGACTGCCGTCGCTGCCGATAACGCGATGGCACGGAATGATAATCGGTATTGGGTTGCGACCATTGGCACTGCCGACGGCGCGCACCGCCTTTGGGTTCTGCAGCTTTTTTGCAATAGCACCATAACTGGTTGTCTCGCCGTACGGGATATTAATCAGTTCCGCCCAGACGCTTTGTTGAAATTTTGTACCATGTGGTGCAAGTGGCAGGTCGAATGTTGTCAGATTGCCTGCAAAGTAGTGATCAAGCTGTTGGCAAACATCGCGGAACTGATTAGCGTCTTGTATCCATTGATTGGCAGGGGTTGTGTTTTTAGCGGGAAACTCAAGTGTCGAGAGGGCTGATCGGTTGCCGGTTATTAGTAATTTTCCGAATGGCGACTGGTACCAGTGGTAGTAGGTATCTCCTTCAAAGGTGATAAACTGGTCAGACCGAGTCGTCATTTAGTAATTGTTAATTGGATAGTACGTGTGAGTATACCTGATTGACTAAAAGAAGAATGACTGTGAGCTTGTAAAAACGGGTCTGATAACACCAGCGCAATCAATATTGCGCTTGCACAGCCCGCTGGTTCGTACGCTTAATGCAAGGTTGTCAGGGGAGTTGTATGGTTGATTTATGCAATGAAGCAAAATCGGTGGTAACACCGCTGATTAGTGCGTTGTACAACACGGCTGAAAACAAATTACCGGCGGTGCTTAGTCAGGTGCTTCATGCAGATTGCGATATCCATTTCACTCACCCGATTGAAGATCTGACCGGACCGGTATCTTTCTATGAATCCGCATATAAGCCACTCTTAAAAGCAATACCAAATCTTGAGCGCCGTGACTACATCACTATAGCGGGTGAAGTTAATGATCAGATCTGGGTTGGTTGCGCGGGCTTTTACAGTGGTAATTTTGTATCTCCCTGGCTTGATATCCCATCGACTATGCAGGTTGCCTACCTGCGTTTCCACGAGTTTTACCGAGTTCAGGAAAACAAAGTGGTAGAAATACAAGCAGTGTGGGATATCCCGGCTTTAATGATGCAGGCCGGTGCCTGGCCTATGGCTCCTGCTATTGGTGTTGAGTGGCTGGTTCCCGGGCCTGCCACTCAGGACGGCAAAGTATTATCACCCAGAGATGTGACTAAGTCTGATGCCAGCACGCAGCTTGTAGCAGACATGCTTCAGGGTCTGGCGAAGTTTTCTACTGGTGGTGTTGATGCAATGCAACTTGATCGCTACTGGCATCAGGCTTTTTATTGGTATGGACCGGCAGGAATAGGCAGCTGTTGTGGCATTAATGGATTTCGCACCTGCCACCAGATTCCGTTCCTTAACGCGATGCCTGACCGGGTTGGTTCTGGTGATACCGGCTATTTGTTCGGCGATGGAGATTACGTTGGCTACACCGGATGGCCCGGAATGAAAATGACGTTAAGCGCTGATGGCTGGATGGGTATTGCACCGTGCAATAAAAAGATCACCATGCGCAGCCTTGATTTCTGGCGCTGCGAAAACGGTCTAATCAGAGAAAATTGGGTATTGATTGATTTGCTTGACGTGTATGATCAATTGGGAGTCAACGTTTTTAACCGAATGCGTGAGTTGACCCTGCACCGACGCTAGTGTGCAATACTGCCAAGTGCTTGTATGAGTACTGGCCTAAGTACCGGGCGCGAGATATAAATGGAGATGCGTAAGTGGCAATCGATTTTAAAGATCAGGTAGCAATCGTCACTGGTGGTGGCACAGGGCTCGGTCGTTCACATGCTCTCCAACTGGCAGCGCGTGGTGCAAAGGTCGTGGTGAATGATCTCGGTGGCAGCCGTGACGGAAGTGGCAGTTCGAAAGCTGTGGCGCAGCAGGTGGTGGATGAAATAACTGCGTCCGGGGGTGAAGCCATTGCCAATGGTGCGGATATCACAAAGGAGAGTCAGGTATCGGCTATGGTGCAGGAAGCGCTCGACAAGTGGGGCAGGGTTGACGTATTGGTTAACAACGCCGGCATACTTCGCGATAAATCATTCGCTAAAATGTCACTGGAAGAGTGGCGCTTGGTAGTTGATGTTCATCTCAATGGAAGCGCTTATTGCTGTCATGCGGTTTGGCCTGCTATGCGGCAGCAAGGGTATGGACGGATAATAGTGACATCATCCAGTTCGGGTGTTTATGGAAATTTCGGACAGGCCAATTATGGTGCGGCCAAGTATGGTGTTGTCGGGTTAATGAATGTACTGGCTATAGAAGGCCGCAAATACAACATACACGTCAATAGCCTGGTACCAACCGCGGCGACCCGTATGACTGAAGATGTGATGACAGAAAGCATGCTCGAACAGCTAAAGCCTGAATATGTCTCTCCCGCTGTGTTGTTTCTCGCCTCAGCTGATGCGCCCAATGGCGAAATTCTAATGGCGGGTGCTGGTAATTATACGGTTGCAAAGCTAATTGAAGCCGAGGGTATCAAACTGCCGGAAGGGCAGCGAACCCCGGAGAACGTTGCAGCAATTTTTGATAAGATTAGCGATGTGCGCAATGGCATCGAAATTCAGGATGGTATGCAGCATATTGAGCGTATAGTAAAAAAACCTGTTGATCCTATTGAATAGTTGCAACTTACTATGACTTTAATGGAAAAAAAATCTGAATCTGTTACTGACGCGGTCGTCACCCGCAGGTCATTGCGTGCATTTTTGCCAAAACCGGTTAGTACTGATCTGGTAAAGCAGATACTAACCACCGCATCACGTGCCCCAAGCGGCACTAACATGCAACCGTGGAATGTGCACTTGCTAACCGGCGATTCGCTCAGGAAGGTAAGTGATGCCGTGCTCGAAGACTTCGACAGCGATGTCCCCTACGACGAGGAGCAACCGTACTATCCGGACAAATTCTTTGAGCCATACCTCGCGCGTCGCCGTAAGGTGGGTTGGGATTTGTATACACTGGTTGGTATCGAAAAAGGCGACAAAGCAAAAATGAAAGCGCAGCACCGTCGCAACTACGAATTTTTCAGTGCACCCGTGGGAGCGATGTTTACCATACACCGTGATCTGAATATCGGCAGCTGGCTCGATTACGGGATGTATTTGCAAAACGTTATGTTGCTGGCACGCGAAGCAGGGTTGCATACTTGTCCGCAAGCCGCGTTTTGCGGTTATCACAAGTCTATTCGCCGCGCGTTACCCTTAAAAGACGAGGAAGTTTTAGTCTGTGGTATGACAATTGGCTACGCAGACTTTACCGCGGTTGAGAATACCCTTGAGACTGAGCGTGCTGATACAAGTGAGTTTCTAACGCTGTATGATTAATCTATAACGATATAAGAGATATCTTAAAGCAGTTAAAGTTCTCAGGCTGCAACCCTCAGGCTGCAACCCTCAGGCTGCAACCGTGAGATGATCCTTTGCGAGGTAGCTCTCGCCCTCTGGTGTTAAAGCGACTCGTTCAGCTTCCACATCTTTTCTGCGCCAGTAGTGTGTAACCAGCGTTTTGCGGGTTTTGTTTTCATCATTGATGGGCAGGCCTCCGTGGTACAGTTGTGCGTGCCAGATAAACACATCCCCTGCATTTCCTATAAAGGTCTCCGCTTTGAGATTATTTTTTTCGATCTCTTCTTCAATATAAGCGGTGGCGTGTTTCATTTCTCCGGGAGCGAGATGAATGCCGCCGTGGGAAAAAACGTATGGCTCTATCTTATGGCTGCCAGGGTAGTAGCTTAGCGGGCCTGCGTCAGTTGATTGGTCTTCAAGGCAAATGCTGCTAACCACCATTTGATTCTGTACAGGTGGTGGCATAAAGTAGGTGTCAAAGTGATGCGGCTGCTGACTTCCTTTGCGAAAGGAGAGGGAGTTAATCACAAGTGGATCATCGCTAAACAATTCTTTTAAAATACCGCACAGTTTTTTATTCAGGTTTAGGTTTCTGCACGCTCCGGATTCCAGATACAGATCATTGACTTTGTGTGCACAATCGAGTGCGGAGTCCGGCGCATCTTTAAGTTTGAGCCTCTGGCCAGTCAATTCCCCTTCGAGGATATCAATTGTTATCTCGCCACCTTCGCTTTGGCGATTCTGCCATATGTTTTGTACATCCGAATCGAAGGCCGCCAGTTCTTCGTGACTGAAGAAATTTTTTAAAACCAGAAATCCGTTTTCGTCATAACTTGTTTTTAGTTCTGACAGATTGTCCTTGCTGCTGAGTACTTTCTTAAGCGTGTTCCACATAATTCCAATTCCAGTGGTTTGGTTAGGCTGCCATGACTAATGGACTGTTTGGCAGCTCGAACAAACCATCATCTGTAACTATTGAAATACTGTCCTGGTAACTTACGAGACCAAGATCCGCCACCGGGATTTCGAAACCGCAGTGACCATCCTTATGTATACCGTTGCGTACTAGGTCTGGGCGTTTTTTGTCTGCGGTGATTGTCATTATGTAAACGCCGTTTACTGCGATTCGTAGTGTTGCCGGTTGCCCTGATTCTGTATCTGATACCCAGCCGTACAGATTGTTATCTCTTATACCGCCAAAATTACCGCGATAGCGAGTGCCGATAAAACGCGCGATCCGTCTCTGTTGCGGTTGTTGTTCAAATAGTTTTTCTGCCTGTTTATACAGTGCAATGTCTGCCTGGTTTAGATGTGTGATCTCTTTTATTTGTTCGTTGCTTGGTTTTATTACCGAGTCTGGTCCGTAGCTGCCTTTGTTGAGGCTCGAAACAAGCAGCTGTGTGCCGTAGCGCTTGTTAAACATATCGAGACTCTTGTCGAACTGTTCTGTCAATCCATAAAAGTCGAGGTCTGTGCATTTTGCGCCACCAAGACTGTGGTGCTGGCGGTTTTGAAACTTTGGCTTTTTATAGAATTCTTCAAGCGATCCTGTATAACCATAATGATTTGTAAAGTGCACAAATTCAGATACCACACGTTTGACCGGATCGCGAAAGAAAGTCACCACAGGTGAATCCGGAAACACTTCCCGATAGCGTGGCAGGGAAAAATGCCCACACAAAAATTTCTTGCGGCATCCATGTTCGCCCAGAGCAGCCAGATCTTCTGTATCGTAAAAAGTGTCAATGATATCTGCAGAAGTATTATCAGAATCAGCGCCGTAGTCGCGAAGTACATTAGACTCACCGAAATAATTTTCGGCGCTTACCCGAAAGCTGGTGCCAGCTGTTTTCGGGATATGCAGATAGATTATCGGGCCTTGCATCGCCAATACCGAACCTTGGGTAAACTTTCGATTCTTAAAGTGGCAGTTGCACAAGCGTCAAAATACCTGAAATCTCGGGTATCTGAGGCAGGGAAGGCGAACATTGTTTGTCACATTTTTGGCGTAGCATCGTCATTCTTATTGTGTTTGTACTGGCGGCGATAGATCAAAGGTCCAAAAAGAATGCCAAAGTTGTGTCCTGTGATCGGTGCTTAAGACGCTGGTGCGTTGGGTGCTCGTGAGCAGGGCTAATGGCGAAATCGTTGAAATCGGGATTCTGTTGCGAGCAGTGTTTCTGAGTCTGTTTTGAGTGCAAATGTTGTTTTTGTCACTGTTGAAAATAACGTAAACTACGTGGTTGTTAATACAAGCATGGTCAAGCATGGAAAATCTTCAGTCGGGCTCTGATACCTTATTCGTTCTGTTAGGCGCGATTCTGGTGTTGTGGATGCACGCGGGATTTGCCTTCCTGGAAGTCGGTACGGTCAGGGAAAAGAATCAGGTTAACGCACTGGTTAAAATCATTTGTGATTTTGGTGTCTCGACGGTTGCCTATTTTTTCGTTGGCTATTCCATTGCCTATGGCATTGATTTCTTTCGCCCGGCGCCGGAGCTTACCGCTGGCAACGGCTACGAGCTGGTTAAATTCTTTTTTCTGTTGACGTTCGCGGCGGCAATTCCTGCGATCATCTCTGGTGGTATAGCGGAGCGCGCAAGATTTTATCCCCAGTTACTTGCGTCAATCATTATCGTGGCGCTTGCTTATCCGTTTTTTGAAGGACTGATCTGGAACGGCAACCTTGGGTTTCAGGATTGGATAGAGTCAATCGGCGGGCAACCGTTCCACGATTTTGCAGGCTCTGTTGTTGTGCACGGAATCGGTGGCTGGATTGCATTGACGGCGGTAATTTTACTTGGTGCCAGAACTGGCAGATACACGGCTGAAGGTAAGGCATTGCTGGCACACCCACCGTCCAGTATTCCATTTTTGGCTCTTGGGGCATGGATCTTAACCGTTGGCTGGTTTGGGTTTAACGTGATGTCGGCTCAGGAAATAGGCGGCATCAGTGGTCTGGTTGCATTAAACTCGCTGATGGCAATGGTGGGTGGATTACTGGCCGCGTTGGTTGCGGGCAGAAATGATCCGGGCTTTGTGCACAATGGGCCATTGGCAGGTCTGGTTGCCGTGTGCGCAGGATCTGACGTTATGCATCCCGGTGGATCATTGGTCGTTGGTGCAGTCGCCGGTGTATTATTCGTGTGGCTTTTCACGTTTGCACAGAATCGGTTAAAAATTGATGATGTGCTTGGTGTCTGGCCACTGCACGGAGTATGTGGAGCCTGGGGTGGTATTGCTGCAGGCATATTTGGTTTGGAAAGCATGGGGGGACTGGGTGGTGTTTCATTCGTATCGCAAATCGTTGGTACACTGTCAGGTATTCTCTTTGCAATGGCAGCCGGATTTATTATTTATGGGGTATTAAAGGCGACGGTCGGTATACGGCTAAGTAAAGAAGAAGAGTACGAAGGCGCTGATCTGAGTATTCATAAAGTTTCTGCCTCTCCCCGCTATGACAGGTAACAATTAATGAAAAAAATAACCGCGATAATCAAACCATTCAAGCTCGAGGATGTTCGAGAAGAACTGTCCAAGGTTGGGGTTGCTGGTATCACCGTCACGGAAGTCAAAGGATTTGGGCGTCAGAAAGGTCATACCGAGCTTTATCGAGGGGCTGAGTATGTTATCGATTTTGTTCCCAAGGCAAAAATAGAAGCGGTGGTTAACGATGCACAGCTTGAGGAGTGCATCGAAGCGATTACCACAGCTGCCAATACCGGCAAGATTGGCGACGGCAAAATATTTGTGGAACCGGTAGAGCGTGTGATTAGAATTCGCACCGGTGAAGAAAACGATCAGGCTATTTAGAGAATCTTTTCTGTATCTGCGCCGCCTGGCCTGTTTTAACCAGCCACTCAAGTGCCATTCACTGTATGGCCTTCACTATATAGCCAGGCGCTTTACCGACAAGCTATTTGCATCTAAACCGTGCCGCACCAGATCTGCCGGTAGTTCCTGGTGCAGTATCAGTGCTGCAGCGTATTGTGCCAGTGCCGGAGATGACTGTATCCCGTAACCTCCCTGACCTGCGAGCCAAAAGAAATTGGCAACCCGTTCTGAGTAGCCTGCGACCGGAATATTGTCTTTGACAAAGCTTCGCAAACCAGCCCATTTGTGAATGATGGCATTCACTTTAATGTCGAATGCATTTTCAATTTCACTGATGCAGTTTGCAATATCGAGGTCCTCTGGTTGTACATCACAGGGTGGCATCGGGTCGGTGTTGGCCGGTGATAAAAGTAATCTGCCGGCATCCGGCTTGATATAAAACGCCTCTTCAATATCTGCAACCAGAGGTATTTGATCAAAATTTTGTATCTCCGGCGCATTAACCAGAAATGCGGTTCTGCGTTTTGGGACCAAACCAATGGACTCAGCCTTAGCCATCTGGCCGAGCTCATCTGCCCAGGCGCCAGTCGCATTAACTACAGTTCCGGCGATTATGTTTGTTGAAGTGGTTTTAACCTGCCAGCTACCCGCTGATTGCCTGAGCTCTTGTACTGCAGAGTTTGTAATTAATATACCTCCGAGTTTTTTAAAAACCTTAAGGTAACCCTGATGCAGGGTATGCACATCAATATCGCTGCCCGACGTGTCGAGTACACCGGCTGCTGCATAACCCTGTTTTAACAGCGGACAGTGCTGCATGACTTCTTTGGCATTGATTCTCTGTATAGCGTTGTCACCTGCACACCCGGACAGGAAAGTATCGACTGCGTGCAGCTGATCTTTGCGAGCGATCAGCATTTCGGCGCGTGGTGTTAGTAACGGGGTATCGCAAAATGAATGTGGCGGATGATTGAAAAAACTGGCGGATGCCTTGGTGAGAGATTGAATTGGAGTGGGGCCATAGCTGGGTATAAACATGGCGGCAGAACGACCGGTGCTGTGATAGCCCGGCTGGTTTTCTTTTTCAATCAGCAATACTGATGCGTGTTCGGCCAGTACTGCGGCAACGGATGCGCCCGCTATTCCGGCACCTACCACGGCAATGTCAACTGTGTGTGCGGTCATCGCGCAACCATTCCTGTTTTATTTGTTATGCAAATATTAACGCTTTGGCCGTGGTTGCCGGGTTGTCTGTGGGTAGTGAAAGAAGCAGTGGAAACCCTGATTTTAAACTTAATCTTAACGTGTATCAATTTCATTACAATGACTTTCGCAGATGTAGCGTATTACTTCATGTTTCTGCCTGGTGTCTGCCGCTATGGTAAATTGACGTGCTAACCATAAAGGCTATTGGAGGACTCATAATGTTCAAACAGTTTGGCGCGTTGTTAATCGGTATTGCAGTCACTACAGGTGCTGTGCAGGCAGCACAAACAGACATTACGATTGGTATGCAGCTCGAGCCGCCAAATCTGGACCCGACTGCAGGTGCGGCGGCAGCCATTGACGAGGTGGTTTATGCCAATGTGTTCGAAGGGTTAACGCGCTTTGCTGCAGATGGTGGGGTTGTACCGGCGCTGGCAAAGTCCTGGGAGATCTCTGACGACGGTCTGATCTATACATTTACACTGCAGTCCGGCATTACCTTTCATGATGGCAGTGCGCTAGACGCAGAGGATGTAAAGTTTTCGCTTGATCGCTCTCGGGCAGAAAATTCAACCAACGCACAGAAGCAGCTCTTTGACAGCATTGATACCATTAAAGTAACCGACCCTGAAACGGTAGTGATTACACTTTCAGATCCGAATGGTGCATTGCTGTTTAATCTTGCCTGGGGTGATGCGATTGTGATGTCACCAGACACTTTTGAAAAGGCAAAGACAGCACCGGTTGGTACCGGACCTTTTAAATTTTCCCGCTGGGTGCAGGGGGACCGCATTGAGTTAGTTAAAAATCCTGACTATTGGGGCGAGCCTGCAAAACTTGAAAAGGCAACGTTTAAGTTTATTTCAGAACCGACTGCGGCGTTTGCCGCGTTGATGGCCGGTGATGTTGATGCATTTCCTGTCTATCCGGCTCCGGAGAATCTTGCACAATTCGAAGCGGACCCGCGTTTTAAAGTGGTTGTGGGGTCGACAGAAGGGGAAACCATTCTCTCAACCAACAACAGGCAACCTCCGTTTGACAACAAGCTGGTTCGCCAGGCGATGGCACATGCGATCAATCGACAGGAGATAATCGATGGTGCGATGTTTGGCTACGGTACTCCAATCGGTACTCACTTCGCGCCACACAACCCGGCCTATAAAGATTTTACTTCTGACTCTGCCTTTGATCCTGAAAAAGCCAGGGCGTTGTTAAAAGAAGCAGGCTTTGAAGATGGTTTTAAAACCACATTAAAGCTGCCGCCTCCATCGTATGCGCGCAGAGGCGGTGAAATCATTGCAGCACAACTGCGTGAGGTAGGGATTGAGGCCGAGATCAGTAACCTTGAATGGGCACAGTGGCTGGAGCAGGTGTTCAGAGGTAAAGATTTTGGTTTAACCATTGTCTCGCATACTGAACCCATGGACATTGGTATTTATGCAAAGCCAGAGTATTACTTCCAATATGACAACAAAGACTTTCAACAGCTTATTTCTGACTTAACACTGGAGACCGATGCTGAAAAGCGCACAGGTATGTTGCAGCAGGCACAGGAAATTATTGCCGGTGACTATGTGAATGGTTATTTGTTTCAGCTCGCCAAGACCGGCGTAGCTAACGCCAATGTCGTTGGGTTGTGGGAAAACTCACCAACGCAGGCAAATGATCTGACACAGGTTTACTGGAGTGAGTAAGTAAAACGCAGAGTAGCGATAAGGCTTACAGCGCATGATTCGATATATAGCACGGCGGCTTCTGTCGCTGGTGCTGACGCTGGTTTTAGCAAGCCTTATTATTTTTCTGGCACTGGAAGTGGTGCCAGGTGATCCGGCCAGTGTCATGCTCGGTGTAAACGCGCAGCCGGAAACGATTGCTGCTCTTCGTCAGGAACTTGGGCTCGATGTCGCGAAGCCGGTACGCTATTTTAATTGGTTTACCGGTATGCTGCGCGGTGATTTTGGAACCTCCTATACCTATAGAACACCGGTTCGAGAAATGATTGCCGATCGACTGGTGGTGTCTTTACCGCTTGCTGTATACGCACTGTTGCTTTCAACGCTGATCGCTTTTCCTGCAGGGATAATCGCAGCAACTAAACGTGGTGCTGTGGCAGATACCGGCATTATGGCGACAACGCAATTGGGTATAGCAATACCCAACTTCTGGTTTGCAATGATTTTAGTGTCCGTATTTGCAATCAAACTGCAGTGGTTTTCAGCAGGTGGTTTCCCCGGTTGGGAAAATGGCATTGTCGCGGGTCTGAAAGCACTGACACTGCCGGCGATTGCGCTGGCGTTGCCGCAGGCGTCAATTCTCGCGCGGGTTATGCGTTCATCCTTACTGGATACGCTGGGTGAAGATTTTATTCGGACCGCGCGCGCTAAAGGTCTTTCAGCCCGACAGGCGCTCTGGCGTCATGCACTGCGAAATGCCCTGATACCTGTGCTGACAATTATTGGTTTACAGTTTTCGTTTTTATTGGCCGGTGCGATAATTATTGAGAATGTATTTTTTCTGCCGGGTCTTGGCAGATTGGTATTTCAAGCTATTACTCAACGGGATCTTATTGTTGTAGAGAGTGTTGTCATGTTGTTGGTCTTTGCGGTGGTGATGGTGACTTTTCTGGTCGATATTGCCTACGCTTTGGTTGATCCGCGACTACGTAGCCGGATGTAGCTGATGCCGGACTCGCAAAGTAGAAATACTAACAATGCATAAACGAAGAAACCTGTACGCAGGTGTTTTTCTGTGCGCGGTGTTTCTTTTGGCGGCGTTAGTGTCTTTCTTTTGGACGCCCTATGATGTAACCAAACTTGATATTGCCAACAAGTTTAAGCCGCCGGGGTCAACTTACTGGCTCGGTACCGATCATTTTGGCCGCGACATATTGTCAATGCTGATGGTCGGTGCGCGTACTTCGATCGCGGTAGCACTGGTGGCGGTCAGTATAGGGATGCTCGCGGGAGTGCCGCTTGGTTTATTCGCTGCAGCCAAACGCGGTTCGATTGTTGATGAAGTGACAATGCGTGGCAATGATCTTGTGTTTGCATTTCCGGCGCTGTTGATTGCTGTGATGATTACCGCTGTCTACGGACCGGGTGCTATTAACGCGATTATTGCAATCGGTATATTTAACATACCGGTTTTTGCGAGGTTATCTCGTGCTGCAGCGTTAAGTCTGTGGCAACGAGACTTTATTCTCAGTGCACGTGTTGCCGGTAAATCGGGACTCAGGATCTCGATCGAACACATACTGCCAAATCTGTTAAACCTGCTTATTGTGCAGGGAACCATTCAATTTTCACTGGGCATACTCGCAGAAGCCGGATTGTCTTATGTTGGACTGGGTGCGCAGCCACCGATACCCAGCTGGGGTCGTATGCTTGCGGAGAGTCAGACATTTTTTGCAATTGCCAGCCACGTCGTGATTTTTCCCGGACTTACCATTTTACTCATGGTGTTAGGTTTGAATTTGCTCGGTGATGGTTTGCGTGACTATTTTGATCCGAGACTTCGAAGCAAAAATCAGCATGGTCAGCTGCAATGAGTCTGCTGTCAGTCACAGATCTTAAACTCTCCATAGGCGGTGTGCGGATACTGCAAGACATAGATTTGTCCGTTAACGCGGGATGTGTTCTTGGTATCGTTGGCGAGAGTGGTTCCGGTAAGTCGATGACGGCTTACTCCATTATGCGTTTGTTGCCGCAAGGGTCTGAGATGACTGGCAATATCAACTTTGCCGGCACTGAACTTTCGAGTTTGTCCGAAAAAAAAATGTGCTCGATCCGTGGCAAAGACATAGCGATGGTTTTTCAGGAGCCAATGTCGGCATTGAATCCACTGCAATGCATAGGTGATCAAATTGCAGAGACAGTGCGGATTCACAGCAAGGTGAGTCGAGCGGCGGCGCGTGAAATCACGCGCGCAACACTTGAGAAGGTAGAGCTGCCTCCGGCTGAGTTTCCTTTGTCGAGGTATCCACATGAATTGTCAGGTGGTCAACGACAGAGAGTCGTGATAGCTATGGCGATAGCGCTCAGACCCAAACTTCTGATTGCGGATGAACCGACAACGGCTCTCGATGTAACGACTCAGGCGCAACTTCTTAATCTTTTAAAGCGCTTTGTTGATGAAGATGGTATGGGATTAATTCTCATATCGCACGATCTGGCCGTGGTGGCCAATACAGCGGATCACATTGTTGTGATGCGAGATGGTCTTGTACTTGACTCGGGTTCAACTGATGAAATCTTTGGTCAAAAACGCAATCCCTATACGACACAGCTATTAAAAGCTTCGGTTCATAAGCCGGAGATCCATAGCAAAGTTATGCATCAGGAATTACAACATTCAGAGGAAGAAACACCGCTTTTACAGGTAGAAAATCTGGTTCGTGAGTACAAACTGCCGCGCACTGGTTTGTTTCAGCGGGTGAAGTACTTCCGTGCTGTTGATCAGGTGAGTTTTATATTGCATCGGGGTGAGAACCTGGGTTTGGTGGGTGAGAGTGGCTGCGGCAAGTCAACACTAACGCGCGCTATTCTAGGTTTGGAACCGATTCAGGGTGGCTCGGTTTTGCTCGATGGTATACCGGCAACATACGGTATCAGTGACGTTACGAACCGCGATAAAATGAGGCGAAAGGCGAGACAAAAGATGCAGGTCGTGTTTCAGGACCCGTATGGTTCATTTAATCCGCGGCACTCAGTCGCCAGGCTTATAGCAGAACCGCTCTTCGCGCTTGAACCACCGCTTGCTAAAAATGAAAGACAAGGTTTGGTAGCAGAGGTACTTGAGCGGGTTGGTTTAAGTGCTACGGATAGCAGGAAGTACATTCACGAATTTTCTGGCGGTCAGCGGCAACGCATAGCAATTGCTCGTGCGCTAATAAGTCGACCATCGCTGATCATACTCGATGAGGCCGTGTCTGCGCTGGATGTATCAATCAGAGCACAGATACTCGATCTTTTAGCGGAGCTCTCCCGTAGTTTTGATATAGCCTATCTCTTTATTTCTCACGATCTGTCTGTTGTGCGCTCAGTAACTGATCGGGTGTTGGTCATGAAGGATGGTAGAATAGTTGAGCGTGGTGAGACTGATGCTGTATTCAATAATCCGCAGCATCCCTATACACAGGACTTAATTAATGCGTTACCAAAACAAGGATATTCAGCTTGAACAGTTAACAAGCCAGATGAGTGTTATTTGATTTTATCGATTTTGAATGGACTGTTTTTGAATGTACGGTATCTGCAAAAGGCGCTATACAGACTAATAACAGTGCTCGTGTTATCGCTGCTTTTCTGCGTCACCGCGTCAGCTGAACATATCTTACGTTTTGGTACCGGCGGTACTACCGGTACCTATTTTCCTGTCGGTACACTAGTCGCAAAAGTAATTAATGAACGTGCGTCTGCGTCGGGCAAAGATGACCCTCTTGTGGTTATAGCTCAAAGATCCAACGGCTCAGTGGCAAATATTAACGACCTGTCTGAAAATCTGCTGGAGCTTGGCCTCGCGCAAGCAGATATCGTGAGTCTCGCCTATCAGGAAGAGGGGCAATTCGAAAACAAAAACCTCAAAAATACGTTGCGTGCAGTAGGTACGCTCTATCAGGAAAGCCTGCATCTTGTGGTTCGCACGGAAAGTGAAATTAAAAGTCTTGGTGATCTTGTTGGAAAAAGAGTATCAGTTGATGAACTCGGTTCCGGCACGCAGCTCGATACCGAGATTGTGTTGGCGGCGAGTGGGATGCCTCTAGAAGAAATTAAACTCGTCTATTTAAAGTCGAATGATTCAATAGAACGGATGCGTCGAGGACTGCTGGATGCAATGTTTGTTGTAGCGGGTTACCCGGTCGATGGCTTAAGGCAGCTGGTGGAGGACGGGATAGGTCGGATAATCGGTTTAAGTGATGAATTGATAAGCGCGATTACAAGCGAGCACTTATTTTTGTCTGCGCACAGTATTCCAGCGGGCACTTATTTGAATAACGAAGAGATCGAGACGTTAAGTGTTGCGGCACAGATGATAGTGCGCTCGGATGTCAGCACGGATGTAGTATATGAAATTACTGAAACAATGTGGAGTGAGTCTATGCTCAATACTCTGTCCGGCGGTCACCCTCGTGGCGCAGATATCCGTTCTGATTCAGCGCTGCAGGGTATTAGTATACCGCTACACCCGGGTGCATTGCTTTACTATGAAAAGCACGGTTACGACACACAGGATGTACCACAATGATTGGTTACATCAAATATAGCTTCAGACTGTTCACCCGGAACTACTGTAGTCCGGTGTGTCAGGCGGTTTAGTGTTTGCATGCAGCGGTCAAATAACAGACTTGGATTGTTTACCGCATTTGCGCTACTTGCGGCACTGGGTATAGCAATAGCGCTATTCGTTCAGAGCAATACGACAACTATCAGGGATGCGTTGGCCGCAGAAGCTCTGGAACAACAAAGTGATGTCGCTGTTCTGGTACAGGAATACGACAGACTGGTACTCGCTGTTGAATCAGAGCGACTATCAGGAGGTGAACAAACCGGAGAGTCTATTGAAACTGCGCTGACTCGGGCCGAGAAGCAGCTTGAGGCAATGCGATTTAACTACAGTTTTGAACGGCTGGATGGAGCGGCGACAGCTTATGCTTACGTAAAACCGATACTGGAGGATGTCAGGCAGTGGATCACTTCCGGTATCCCTGGTGTTGATGAAGACCGCCAGAGAATTGTATCGGTAGCTTCTGAAAGAATTACTACAAGAAGCGAAAAGCTGCGTGATATTTCTACCGTGACAGATGATGTAGCTCGTGAGCTTATTAGTACGCAAACGAATTTCGTGGCTAAATTCGGTAAGTCGCTAATGTTTTTATTAGGGGTTTTTGCATTGGTGGCATCAGGAATAGCGTTGTTGCTGACCCGGCAGAGAGATCTGCAATTTCAAATTGCGGAAGAACAGCGACAGCATACTCAACGTATAAAGGATTTTGCTGATACTGGTGCTGATTGGTTTTGGGAAACAAACAGTGACATGCGTCTGCGCTGGTTGTCGGGATGGCTGTTGTCTCCGTCATTGCAAAAGAGGAATGAAGACGATGGTTCGTTGCCACCATTTGAACATGAGTTAACCGACAGTGACTGGCCAATTGAAAAACTGCTTCAGCAGACAAAGTTCAGTGACTTTGAGACACAGTGGACCACCCGTGACGGCGCAGTAAAAACTGTATCCTTGAGTGGTAACCCGCTTTTTACCAGGGCGGGCGAGTTTGAGGGTTTTCGTGGTGTCGCGCGGGACATTACATCGCGAAAGCAAATAGAAGATAAACTGGAGCTTGCCTATGAAGATTTGATAGAAGCAGAATCGAGAGGCAGGCTTCAGGCAGAACAGGCGTTGCGAGACTCAGAAACGTTTTTGCGAACATCACTTAACGCACTGCCGGAGAATCTGGCAATTCTCAATCAGGATGGTTCTATTTTGGAAGCCAACACAGCCTGGCGGGAGTATGCGATGGAATCTGGAAACCAGCCTCAGGCAGGTGGTATCGGCTGGTACTTCGAAGACATATTCTCACGCAAAGGAAAAGCGGAGCGTACAGCTCTTGAAGATGTTTCATTACAAATAAACGATTTGTTGCAAGGCTACTCAGATACTTTGAGAACTGAAATCAGATTTTTAGCCAACGATAAAACAGTTTGGCTGGCAATTGCAGCATCGGCGTTTTACTCAAACGGAAATCGGTATTGCGTTCTGGCTATGGAGGAGGTAACTGACAGAAAACTGCTCGAAGAACAGGATCGTCAGTTACGTGCTGAGTTAGCACATGTTTCTCGTTTAACAACAGTTGGAGAACTGGCCACTGGGCTTGCGCACGAATTAAACCAGCCACTGGCTGCTATCAGTCTTAATTGCGATGCGCTGATTTCAGATATTGATGAAGAAAATTCGTTCGGGAAAATTGATGTTGAGGCTATTCACGATATCCACACTGAGGCCAACCGCGCCGGTGCAATTATAAAGGGGCTGCGAATGATGGTCCGCAAGGACACCGGCAATGCTGTTGCGACCGATATCAATCAATTGATCACGGAAACAATGCGCCTGAGCGTCGCAGACGAAAATCAACACGATATCTCGGTCCGGCTCAATTTGGCTGATAATCTGCCGCGCGCTGTCATAGACGCAGTCCAGATACAGCAGGTGCTGGTGAATCTTGAGCGAAACGGAGTTGACGCAATACGATCCAGCAAGCCGGAAAAGCGCGAAATGGTTATTTCTACTGTTTTGCTGGATACCGGGTATATACGGGTAACTGTGCAGGATTCTGGCGGTGAAATGGCGGATGAAGTGAAAAAAAGCCTGTTTGACCCTTTCTCTACCACCAAAAAAGACGGCATGGGAATGGGGCTTTCGATCAGTCGATCAATTTTGGAATCACATCGCGGGCAATTGTGGGTGGATTTTAGTGACCCGAGTATGACAACATTCCATTTTACATTGCCTATTACAAATGGGGATGCTGCCGTGGAATCGGTGGCTTTAGGTTAAGATTGACTGATTGAGGATGGTGGGGTAGTCAAAATGGAAATTGATGCAGCAATTGTGTACGTCGTTGATGATGAAACGGCGGTCAATGCGGCGCTGGCAAGATCGCTGGGTAAACGTGGTTATCGAGTTGAAACATTCGAAAGCGCTGAAAATTTCCTGGAAAATTTTGATCCTGGCAGGGTGTCGTGTCTTGTGCTGGATATCCGCATGGCCGGAATGAGTGGTACTGATCTGCAGGATTATCTGGCGGTCCGAGAAGTCATCTTACCGATTATCTTTGTCACCGGGCATGGTGACATCCCTATGTCTGTTCAGGCGATTAAATCAGGTGCCGTCGACTTCCTGGAGAAGCCTTATCCGGTAGATCTTTTAATAGGGTGCATCGACAAAGCTTTGAGTCAGTGTAAAACCCAGTTGCGGGAGGCCGAAAAGAAAGGCGAAGTTGTTTGCCGATTCGAGAGCCTGACACCGCGCGAATGTGATGTGATGACCTTGTTAGTCGCGGGAGCTGCAAACGCATCAAACAAAGTCATTGCACGTGAGCTTGATATCAGCCATCGAACGGTTGACGATCATCGAGCCCGGGTGATGGCAAAGATGCAGGCGAGATCGCTGCCTGAACTGGTAGAAATGGCCAAAGTCTGTGGCGTACACAAAAGCGAGCAGCCTGTGCGCGCCTGACTGACAGGTAGGTTGCCAGAATAATTTTGCAGAATAATTCTGTGAATCGCCATTCTGAGAATAACTTTGGGATTAGTTTTTTTTCACTTCCTGAGTAGCCGGTGTTGCAGCGCGCTCTATTAACTGGATTTTGACTTCTTTTGGCTCAAAGAAATCTCGGAGCCAGTCAAGTGCGACTTGTGGATCTGAATTGCCACACATGAAAATATCGAGTGCGATGTAGTCGTGTTCAGGCCAGGTGTGAATACTTATGTGCGACTCAGCCAGTATGGCAACCCCGGTTACACCACTGCTGTTTGGAAATCGGTGAACAACTACATTGAGAACCACCGCACCGGCAGCATTCGCTGCAGCACCAAGTGCCTTTTCAATGTTTTTGAGGTCGGTCTGATACAGAGCTCCGTAGAAATCCGCGATTAAATGCTTGCCAATAACCTGGCCGACAAGTGGGTCATGAAGCGGACCAGGAGGCGGACCAGCAGGCGGAACAGAACTCATGTGTGTGGTGCCAAATGTCCGGTGAGATGCAGGACATTATTATACACAGCTGCTGCGTGTACTAATTAGGTTTCAAGGTCTGTTGTAGTGTTATCAGACCCTGTATATTTTTAACACCTCATGCCTGTACAGGGATTACCGAAAGCCCAGTCCCACACGAAAACGTATGTTCGCCTCTACCGATACAAAGTCGGGTGGAGGAGTACCTGAGATACTGATTAACAACTCAGCACCGTTAGGTGCTTCGATCAGATCTCTTATGTCTGTATCCACGACATTCATTGACAGCGATGAGGTGTTACTCGCTATCTGTGGATCATTCAGTGGTAGGGTGGCAACGGTAACAGCTGTCTGTGTGCCAACTTCTCTAAGAGAGATGTTGAGGCTTGAGATAAACTCAAAGCTATCCAGGTTGCCGTCCTCGAATGGATCATTTGCGGGATCATTCGACTTTGGTGTGATGTCGAATACCAGTTCGCGGACTCTGACACTGGTAACAAAATCGAGGTCATTGTCGTTGTATCCGGGCTGGTCTGCCAGATTGAGTGCTAACGGTATGTCGTTAATTTCCAGCGGTATATTAATTGGCGCACCTGGAATATCGAAATCGAGAGATTCCTCAAAAGATCTGGTGGCAACAGTCGTGTCGCTGCAAGCCAGTAGTGAGAAAGCAGCCAGAGTGACAACTGCTGAAATTTTCAGAGCAGTTGGTGCGCGTTTGAGAGACATACAGTCGGCCCGTTAGTGGAGTGGCTAAAGTATAAGTCATGACGCATTAACTTTGCCATCGCAGGGGTGAGCGCTATCCCGGGAAACGGGCAGGTTCCAGGTTAAAAGCTCGCAGGTGTGCGGTTTGCGACAGTGCTTTGTAGTGTTAACAAATGTGCCACTACAATTCTGCTGCTGGATAGGTACCTGAATAGGTGTACGACAGACAGATAAGACGCTTAGTCGATATCGATAATCGTGATAGTTGTTGTACCGTTTGCAATAACTGCATTCGATGAAGTATTGGTAAGCACTACTGAAAGCGTTTCAGGGCCTTCTTGTATACCGTCTGTTTGTAGTTGAATCTCGATTTGTCTGGCTGTTATATCACCATCTGCCCAGAGCAGAGTTCCATCGGCTGCAATGTAGTCTTCCTCTGCAGAGGCGGTTCCCGGTGTGAAAACGTAGTCAATACTTATTTTTCCGCTTGCTTCACCGATTCGGTTAACAAAGACACTGATTGTGGAGCCCTCTGAACCTGCAGCAGACTCTTGTGCCATTTCAATTGTTGCAGGTGTGTTTATTCTTTCCTGACTGACAACATTAGCGCCGGATGTTGTTATGCATGAGGTGGGGTTTGACTCTGATCTGTTTCCGCTGGCGTCTACGGCAACTACTGAGTAACAGTATTCGGTGCCACTGGCGACGGTGATGTCATTCAACTCCGGTGACGTTACTTCGCGAACCAGTATGGCGTCACCGCCGGTTCGCGTTACTTCAAATCTTGCGAGATCACTGAGGTTAGCGTGGCTCCAGAAAATATCGACACTATCGGTATTTGCGTTCAGTGTGCTGGATGAAGGGATGTCTGGTGCTGTGGTGTCAGGTGTTAGTAACGATCTTCCGCTAACTGATAATGATGGCGCAGATCTGTTACCCGATTCGTCGACTGTTACAACGCTGTAGGTATAGTCGGTATCTGCTGTAACGGTAGCGTCCCGATAAGAAGGAAAAGGCGTATGTCCGATAAGAACCTCATCGCGAAAAATTTCGTATGTTGCAACGCCGATGTTGTCGGTTGCTGTGGTCCAGGCAATAACTATAGCGCTGGTGTCATCGATGCTCTCTGCACCAAGTGCGCGTACATTCTGTGCTTGCTGTGGTGGTGTTGTGTCTGGTTCACCAAACGTCGTTTGCAATGCGACCCGATTTACAGCAACAGCCTGAAGGTTGGTCTGTGGATCATTAACGATGATAGTCGCGCGATTATTTCTGATGATTACCGGGTTTTCGTTTAGGAAGCGGTCGATGCCTGTATCAACAGCTGTATAGGAGGCATTGGAGAGTGAAATATCGGCCAGGCCGTACACCTCGAGTGCGTCAGATACAATAGACTGAACGTTTGCATCGATAGTGCTGATGGTTTCACTGGATGGAAAATTCTCAATGCTCGATGCACTTGAAAATTCGAAGTTGATATCGAGCCCCTGATCGGCAAACCATGTGCGGGCGACCAGATCGGTATAACTGTGTATGTTTTGTATGTTGGCGGTGTCGTTTGCCAGGAATGCAAAACTGTACAGAAAATTGTTATTGCCGAGGCTTGCTCTCATCAGATAGCGCGCACCAGTCTGGATATTTTCAAGTGAAAATTGCCCGAGCTCATCGATTGACAGTTCTTCCAGATCGCCATCGGGTGACTTAAGTTCGATGATCTGCTCAGCAACTCCTCTGGGTGTGGAGATGGTGCCGGAGAAAGCCGGCAGCGGGATGGCAGAATCGCTGCTGCCGTCGCCGCCACAACCGGCCAGCAATGCCAGAGTTCCAGTCAGGATCAGGAATTTTTTAGCGAAAATCGTAGTCCGGGTGTTCAGTCCGGCGGTTTTCGTCTCTGGATTTGCTGTATCTGGTTGGGATCCGGGAATTACAAGAGCGGATGCCAGGCTGGCATTTGAAGACTTGGGATTCAGTAAACTGATTTTCATGGGTAACCGGTGGCGCAGAGACGAAGTGCAAACAGCCGCGCACAATGTAACCGATTAACAGTGTTGGAACCAATTCAACATCGTAGGATTTCCTTCCTGTCGCAATTTAGCCGTCTTTATGTAACACCATTGCAACACCCGCAACACAAAAGAGCATCCCGCCAATGGCTATCAGCGAAAATTTTTCGCCAAAGAGCATAAATGCTTCCAGAGACGTCAACGGGGGAACCAGGTAGAAGAGGCTGGCGACGTTGCCGGCGTCTGACCTGCGTATAAGCATCATTAAAAGTAAAATAGCACCGATGGACAGCACCAGTACCAGCCATAGGGTTGCAAGAACAAATTCAGTGTTCCAGTTGATGTCGAATGGTTCGAGTAGTATGGCAAACGGCAACAGTGCGACGAATGCCCCGATGTACTGGAGGAATACACCGGGCAACAGATCAACGCTTGCGTCTATTTTTTTCTGATAGACAGTACCTGCAGAAATACCGATAAGCGATGCGGTGCAAAGCAACAGGCTTGATGTGCTTAGCTCATTGATTCCGGTTCTCTCTATGATAACGACGAAAAAACCGACAAGTCCTGTGAGTACTCCGGTGATTTTAAGCCGTCCCGCTTTTTCCGCCAGAAACATCACAGATAAACAAAGCGTCAGCAAAGGTTGCAATCCGACGATTAGTGCGCTTAAACCCGCACCGGTGCCTTGAGATATTGCTAAAAATATACCGCCAAGATACACACCGTGTACCAGAGCACCGACAACTGCGCAGTGCAGGTAGTCAGTGGTTTTAGCAGGCCATCGGCTTTTTATGATCAGCAGTATGGGTACTAACGCGATTGCTGCCATAGTCATTCGCATGGCCAGAAAGGTCAGTGGCGGGGCATGCTGCGTTACTATCTTTGAACCGATAAAACCAGTACTCCAGAGAAAGACGAAAAGCCCTGGTAGCAGTATCGATGTGGTGAGTGGATTAGACAAAATGGATTGTCGCGGCATGTTGAGCGGTTTATAGTTCCGGTAAGTGACTGGAGAGCATAAGTCTGTGAGTGTCGATAATCTACTGGCGTTTGATTCAGAGCGTTGTTTTATAGGCGGCAGTTGGCAGAAGTCGAAAAATACCAAAACCGTTGACCTTGTTAATCCGTCAGATGGTGAGACGCTGTGTCGGATCGCTGCGGGTGGAAAAGAAGATATCGACCTGGCAGTAAATGCCGCATCGACAGCGCTGCATGGTGAGTGGGGAACATACACAGCTCTTGAGCGGGGTCGGGTACTTGCGGGTATGGGGCAGATTGTCACCGAGAATATTGACAAGCTTGCAAAGTTAGAAGCTCTTGATGTCGGCAAACCGATTGCTCAGGCGCGCGCAGATGCAATTGCACTGGCGCGTTATCTTGAGTTCTATGCAGGTGCTGCAGATAAGGTGCACGGCGAAACACTCCCTTATCTGGATGGTTACACGGTATATACGCTGCGTGAAGCTCACGGTGTTACCGGCCATATCGTGCCATGGAATTATCCGATGCAGATTATTGGCAGATCGGTTGGAGCGGCACTCGCCATGGGTAACGCCTGTGTGCTCAAGCCTGCTGAAGATGCATGTCTTACCGCATTGATGTTTGCAGAGCTCGCGAGGCAGGCAGGACTGCCTGCGGGTGCGTTAAATGTTGTACCTGGCACTGGGGAGGAAGCCGGGGCGGCACTTGCCTCGCATGCCGGGGTACAGCACCTGTCGTTTACCGGATCGGTCGGTGTTGGTGAATTAGTACAAACGCAGGCGGCACGAAATATTGTACCGGTGACGCTGGAACTTGGAGGCAAGTCGCCGCAGGTAGTTTTTAACGATGCCAGCCTCGACGAAGCGTTGCCGTTTCTGGTTAACGCAGGGATACAGAATGCCGGTCAGACCTGCTCTGCATCGTCGAGAATTCTGGTTCAGCGTGATGTCTTCGACAAACTGATTAACATGATGTCGGAAAAGTATCGTACGTTGCGTGCCGGGCCTGCAGAGCTCGACTACGAGCTTGGGCCGTTAATATCAAGCGCACAAAAAGCACGTGTGGAGTCATACATAGCGCAGGATACGGGGCTTGAGCTTATCGCCACAGGTACCGTAGTAAATGATGCACCTGCCAGCGGTAACTATGTAGCCCCCAGGCTTTACACCTGTAACGATCCGAGTCACGTGCTGGCGCAGGAAGAGATTTTTGGTCCTGTGCAGGTGGTGATACCGTTTGACTCTGAAGAACAGGCAACAGCGATTGCCAATGGTACTGAGTTCGGCCTGGTGGCATCAGTGTGGACAAGCGACGGTGCAAGACAGATGCGTATGGCCAGGAAGCTGCGTGCAGGACAGGTGTTTATAAATAACTACGGTGCTGGTGGAGGTGTTGAGCTACCTTTTGGTGGTTTGGGTAAATCCGGTCACGGACGTGAAAAGGGATTTGATGCGCTTTACGGTTTTTCTACTTTAAAAACAGTTGCAGCGAAGCACAATTAGCTACCTGCACAACTTTAATTCACCGGTACTTGCCGTAAAGAATTTTTTATCAAGAGTTAAAAGCCTATTAACACAGGTCCACAAAATTTAATCACCGACGTCAGTGGTTTGCGTGTTGGCAACGCTCAGGATGAAACCCTTAAAAGTGGTACCACTGTGCTGATCGCCGATAAACCCTTCAAGGCCTCTGTCGATGTGCGCGGTGGTGCTCCCGGCACGAGGGAAACAGACTTGCTGGCCCCGGACAAATTAGTCAGCGAGATAGATGCGATCGTGCTTTCCGGTGGCTCTGCGTTTGGACTCGAAGCATCCGGCGGGGTAATGGATGAGCTTCATCGGGCAGGGCGTGGGTTCGAGGTTGCAGATGTTCGTGTGCCGTTAGTGTCCGGTGCGATTATTTTTGATCTTCTTAATGGTGGCAATAAAAACTGGTCAGCCAATCCGTATTCGGAATTAGGTCGTAAGGCATTCCGGAATGCAGCTGTTGATACGGCAGACTCAGCGCTTAAGAATTTTACGCTGGGGTCAGCAGGTGCCGGACTGGGTGCGACCACGGCTAATTTAAAAGGCGGGCTTGGGTCCGCATCACTGGTATTGGCTGATGGAGTGACAGTCGGCGCTTTGGT
Source organism: uncultured Granulosicoccaceae bacterium (assembly GCA_964388065.1). Classification (GTDB taxonomy): domain Bacteria; phylum Pseudomonadota; class Gammaproteobacteria; order Granulosicoccales; family Granulosicoccaceae. Next base: position 2,314 of record CAYLZS010000229.1, on the reverse strand, counting down.
CGTAGTGAATGCTCGTGGCTCGGTCGTGACCGGTGATCGCGGACAATTCTGGGCGGCGCCGTTTGAAAAAGATAACGAATTTGGTAATTGCGGTATTTGTTCTCAGGGTTTTGACCACTCATTATTTAACGTTGGTTTATCTGATAACAACAGAGCTAATACAACAATTGCCATTGTGGCCACTGATGCGACACTGAGCACCAGTCAGCTTAAGCGACTTGCAACGGTAAGCCACGACGGGCTGGCAAGGGCAGTTGTGCCCGCTCATACATTGTTTGATGGCGATCTCATTTATGCCGTCAGCACGGGTACTGATGAACCCTGTGCACCTGCTGCAGAAGCGGTGCTTGGCCATGCTGCAGCGGTTTGCTTATCCAGAGCGATCGCTCGAGGTGTGTATGAGGCAACTTCAACAGAGACAGATTTGCTGCCTTGCTGGCGGGATAAATACTCCCGAGGATAATTCATGTGGTTGTTGCAGGCAGCTACTGTAACTTATACGTGCTGATATGTGGAATCGTTCACGTTAGCTGCTTCCAGCAGCGCGCTAATAAAAATCTTTAACACCAGGCTAAAGTTTTCAGACATTGAGCCGATACCTCCCGAGATATTATTTTTAACCTCGGATGACTGGCCCGCTTTGGAAGCTTTCCATCCTCGTAAGTGATGCAATCTGGTGTAATAGAAACTATGAAACTAAAAATAAGCGCAGCAATGGTGACCGTAGCACTTCTTTCCTCATGTGGCGGCGGTAGCAGCGATAGCACAGGAAAGATCGGTGAGAATGAGGGTGTGAACCCGATAGCTCAACCTGATCGAAGCAATTCTGTTCCCTCAAGTATAATAAGTGAAGACAGAACGCGTCCAACAGGTGGTTTATTTTCCTCTGATGGATCGACACTAAAGTCAAATGGAGCAGATTTATTTTCCGACACAGGTGCTCAACGTGTCGATACCGACCGGGTAGCCAGCTGGCCGGGCCTTAGATACGGTGACTTCCTGGTGAGTAACAATCCCTGGAATGCCAGCTCCGCGAACTATCCCGCCTGGTATCAGGATATCAGTCTGTATGAAACAGATGGTGGCTTCGGTGTAGAGTACGAATGGGACTGGGGCAGTGCGCTTGACACTAATAACCCGTTTGATACCAAGTCTTACCCTGAAGTGATCTACGGTACAAAGTCAGCAGGCGAGCGTTCGGGTTCTTTTGCAGAAACTGGTCTGCCAGTTGAAATCTTTGACGCGCCGCGATTCACAATTGACTACGCGTTTGGTTATCAGGGTCGCAAGTCTGCTTCATCTAACGTTGGTGGTACTGATTCAGAATTCAATGTGGCAATTGAGTCTTTTTACCATGACTCCTGCGACATTGTGCGCAACGGTGGTCCGGACGACAACCAGGTGTTCGAAGCAATGGTATGGTTGAAGCTGGATGAGCGTAATCCGTCAGGTGGCTCACCAATAGATGTTGTAAGCACCAGCGACGGTCGAATCTTTGATGTGTACACCAAGAGCAGTAACTTTAACTATATCGCGTTTGTTTCTCAGCAAGAGGAATTACGCGGCACAATTCAGTACACAGAGTTACTTGATCACGCTCGGGATAATGCTGTTCGATACGGTATCTACCCTCTAAAGAGCACTGATTGTCTGGCGAATATTCTGATGGGTACAGAGATCTGGCACGGTGCCGGTACTTTTAACCTTGATGAATACCAGATTCATCGCTCTTACTAAAATAAACTGATGTACAGTTGTACGGAAAAGCCGCACTTATGTGCGGCTTTTTTTATTGTGAAGATACGCCACTAAACCCGACTTCCTGTAACGCCGTGACAAATTTTTCAATTTGTGGCGACTGACAACCGGCGACATTAATTCGACCATCGCCTGCCAGATACACAGCGTGATCATTGATCAATGAATTAACCTGAGCAGGGTCCAGTGGCAGTAGCGAAAACATACCTCGTTGCGCAGCCACGAAATCCAGAGCCGGGTAGCGCCTGGCAATTGAGGTTCGCAGCTCATTCACACGCTTAACCATACCGTCCAGTTCATCTACCCATTGTTGTTTTAGATTGTTGTCCTGCAGGATAATTTTCACTGCGGCAGCACCATGATCCGGTGGCATAGAATAAATTTTACGGGCTATCTGTCCGAATACTGCCTGCGCCCGACTGGCGGTCTGCTTGTCGTGCGATGCCATATAAACGGCTCCGGTTCGATCCCTGTAGAGGCCGAAATTTTTTGAGCAACTGGCAGCGACCAGCGTTTTGTCGCAGGTTGCTGCTATCAGGCGAGTGGCTTTAAGGTC
>CAYLZS010000228.1:0-33408 GCA_964388065.1 uncultured Granulosicoccaceae bacterium | reverse complement strand
GTGCGATCGCAAGCAGAATAGCCTGTCACCCGTCCTGCCCATTGGCAGGGCAAGGCCGGCATCCGGTTGTATCCGGGCCATTCTCAGATATGTCTGGTGTGATTTTGCACCCTGAGTCCAGGATGTACATGCCGGAGGTACGCGTGGAATCCAGAGCCGCTGACTTCAAATGGGTTCCGCACCACAGACCCCCTGTCCGGCGTACCGGACTTCTCCCTCCGACAATTCCGACAACCGTCCGACGTCCCTTTTTGCGACTCGGTTGTGCTTTTCTTTCGACCTGATCATTGCAAGCTGTTAACATTTCCTAAAGACGAGATTCTGACTCTTATGCTGGGATTTGTGATGGATTCGCACGATGCAACTGATCAAAAGTTTGTCTTGCCTGTTCTGAGTAGTCGCGCTGGCAAGGGTTGAACGGCGGTCACGCAAAATGATCGGTGCGACTGATATAAATGCACCCCGGTGCGGTCGAAACTGTTGGACAGCACTACAAGACTAAAAAAATTGGGAAACGGAAAATGACTAAAAGCTGGATTGGGGTGTTAGCGGGGATTTTATTAGCGCCTGTGGCCTATGCCGACAACTGCGGTTGGCCCGAGCAGCAAGCGCTTTCTTCAGTGGTACGAGTGACCAGCGATGATGGAAGTCATGCCAGCGGAGTGGTGGTAGGACCCAACCGCGTATTAACTGCAGCGCACGCAATTGATGAAGCCTATCAGTCGTACGTCCGGATCGGTGATCAGTTATTCCCCGCTAGTGTGGCGTCAGTTGATCGCTCAAAGGATCTCGCCATTCTCGAAGTCTCCGCGCTGGACGTTGACCCAATAGAACTCGGTGACAGCGACCTGAGCAGTAGCTCAAAGGTATGGGCGGTCGGTTTTCCGCGTGCAGAATCGAAGACAACGTCTTCCGGCAGCTTTAAAGTGAAGGCGACCACAGATGGTGCTCTGCATACGACAGCACCGATCGATTCCGGACAGTCTGGTGGTGGCTTAATAAGCTGTGAACAGGGCAAGCACGTGCTTGCGGGTATGTTGCGTGGTTTTGCCGCTTACGTTAATGGCGACGAATACGTCAAAATTAAAAACCACTCGGTCTCTGTGGCAACGGCAGACATTCGAAACTTCATAAGTGAGTGGGAAAGCACCTCCAAGTAAGAGGTTGTCGCTGGTCAATCGACCAGCTTATCGATACTTATTGTTCTGCCGGCGGTTAGTCAGTCACGACTTCAATCGAAAACCAGCCCTGTACGCCACCCGCTGTCTGATCTTCTGCGGTCAGGGTACAGTTGCCGGTCGCAACAGCAGTAACACGGATGCTGGTGGAACTCAGGCGATCAATCTGACAGGAAACATTGTCAGCTGGCAGGCTCCAGACATAGCTGCTGATCGGTTGTGGTGCCCAGCGGGTGGTTGCCCGGTAGATTCCCGCTTCCTGCACTTCAAGGCGTTGCTGCCCTGAAATAATCACTTCTGCCTGCACATTGCTAAAGTCAGTTGAATCAAACTGGTCTGTGATTGCAGATGTTCCACTTCGATTGGCATTGTTTGCGACTGACAGCCTGATGTTGTGGATACTGCTTTCTGCGCCTTCGGCACCACGTTTTGGAGATGCATAGTGCAGGAAGTAGAAACTGTTCGCGCTATCAACAACCTGTTGATTAATTGAGCGCAGAACAGAGGCCAGTTGCTCAAAGTTACGTAAGGCAAAAGTACCGCTGGTACCGATTTGCTGCAGAGTACTTTCAGAGATCTCGTCACCGACCCCCAGGGTATAAACTGATTTTCCATTAACTGAATCAAGTGCGTCGCGAAAGGTATTTCGTGCCGCAGTGTCAGTACCGTCGGTAATGATAATGACATTACCCTGAGATATTTGCTCAAGATCAAATGTGTTTTCTATTCTGCTGGTACCGGTAATTACTGCGCCGTTAAAGTCTGTCGGGGTGATGGCAACAGCGGGTTGTATATTTTCAAGCGTATCGACGAGGATATTTGTGTTGCTGGTAAAATCCTGCAGCAGGGAAACGGTATCGTCAAAAGAGTAAAGTGCGAATTCCTGCTGCGGCAGCAATATGGATTGCCCTTCGGCATTGGTGATCATACCTCTGACGGCCGCTTTGGTTTTTTCCAGATCTGATGGTGAGATACTGCTGCTGACATCAATCATCACAACTGTGCGTATTGAAAACGGAAGTTGCTCATGAGGAACAATCGCAAGCGAGGTTTCTGCAGCAGAGACTGGTTCGTCGTCCTCGAGAACAATAAAATCACTGGTTTGAAGGTCGGCGATCGCATTGCCAAAGTTATCTGTGGCCTGAAACATAATGCTGATAACCGACGGCAGTGTTGCCTCGAAGTTTATTTTCTCGAGTTGCACGAAGCGAGTAGGACCAGTGGTTGAAATGCCGTTTGACTGGCCTGAGCTGGTGCCAATCGCCGCGTCATCCAGCACGCGATCAATGCCCTCACTGTCACAGGCGCTGAGCAGCATGGTGAGCAACAGTGGGAATAGGGCACGCTTGAGATTGAATAGTTTCATTGTTCGCCGGCTCGGTTATTTTTCTGAGTATGGCCGCCTCTCTCCCAAGTATATAACAAGGTAATCCTAACCTTGTGGTACCGGGAATTAAGAATCGGACAGCCGCTCAACGCACCTTAGTAGCACGAAGCTCTCCAGTCGTGACAAGGAGGTCCTGGATCTATAGCAGGGAACAGCGGGAACAACGTAAAATTCGGCAATATTATTTTTATGGGACGTAAATTACCGCAATTGTTGTCTTCTTCGCGTTGTGAGATTAAGCGACCAGTTGATTTAACTCAAAAATCGGCAGCAGAATAGCCAGAACTATCGCCATCACCATGCCCGCCATAATCAGAATAATCACCGGCTCTAAAAGTGCCAAAAATACGGCGAGGATAGAGTTGAGCTCGCGCTCCTGATGGGATGCTGCTTTTTCCAGCATTTGCTCCAGTCGGCCTGATGCTTCTCCACTGCCAATAAGGTGCAACATCATCGGTGGAAAGTATCCTGTGCGCTCGAGTGATCGGCTTAAGCCGCCACCTTCACGAACCTTGGTTGCTGCCTGCTCGACCGCATGTCGCATGGGCCGATTGGTTAGCACTAAAGAGGCAATACCCAGTGCATCCAGTACCGGAACACCACTGGCCGCAAGAATGCTCAATGTTCGTGCAAACTGCGATGCGTTCGAACCGCGGATGATTTTTGATAACAACGGTACTTTTAAAAGAAAGGCATGTACCCGTGTTTTAAAGCCTTCATTTTGCAGTAGTTTGCGCCAGGTGATAAAAAGCACGATAGATACAATCAGTACTACCAGACCCCAGTTCTGAATAAACTCGCTAAGAGAGATCATCACACGGGTAAGAAGCGGTAGTTCCTGTCCCATGCTATCGAATACCTGGACCACTTTCGGTACGACGTAGGCAAGTAAAAAAGTAACGATCGCTATAGCGATAAACACCAGGCCAATGGGATAGTAAAGCGCTTTACTAATGATTTGCTTGGTTGATTGCTTGTCTTCGGTATAGTCTGCCAGGCGTTCAAGAACGGAATCAAGGTGTCCGGATTGTTCACCGGCTGCAACGGTTGCCTGAAAGATTTCCGGAAACACCTTCGGGTATTCACCCAGTGCATTGGCAAGTGTTCTGCCCTCAAGCACTCGTCCTCGTACCGATAACATCAACGATTTTATTTTTTGTTTTTCACTTTGCCTCGCAACGGCACCCAGTGCTTCCTCTATCGGTGTGCCGGATGAGGCTAATGTCGCGATCTGGCGGGTAATAAGCGCGAGGTCATTGTTGCTGATACCACCACGGAAAGTACCGGTCGATTTTGTTCGATTGGATTTAGAACTACCCTCAACAACATCAATAGGTGTGAGTTTTTGATCCCGCAGTTGTTGACGAATTTGTCTGGGGTTGTCACCTTCCAGAACACCTTTCTTCTCGCTGCCTGTGGGGTCAAGTGCTACGTATTCGAAAGCTGGCATCAGTGGTCCGTCCAGCTAATAATTGCGGGTTCAGCGTGACTGTCTGCGTTCGCAGCAAGGCGCGTTTTTGAAGGCATAGTTGTTCTACGTTGATCCTCTTTATATGGTGCTTGGGCAACGCAGTCTGCGAGCGCAGACTGCCGCGCCCGAAGGGAGCCAAAGAGCGGTCCCACAGCTGCGTTGCAGCTCTTGAAAAGGGCCTTGATCATGAAACTATGGCCATTACCTGCGAGCTGCGCCCCATAATTGTGAAAGTACGGGTGAAACCGCTCTTTGGCTCTGAACCCGCAATTATTAGCTGGATGGACCACTATATTTCCTTAAATTTCCCGGGTTACGCGCAGCACTTCCTCAAGAGAGGTCAGGCCGTTTAACACCAGACGCTTACCGTCTTCGGTAATACCCGGGTATTTGCTGCGGGCGTAAGTTTCTATTTCATGCTCGGCGGCACCGTCATGGATCATGTTGCGGGTAGTTTCATCTACTACATCGACCTCATAAATACCGCTGCGGCCTACATAGCCTGAGTGGTTGCAAACGTTGCAGCCGTGAGGAATATAGACGATTGCATCTTCATGTGGAGCAAGACCGAGTTGTTCGCGTTCAGCGGTGCTTGGTACATGTTCTGTTTTACAGTCACTGCACAATAGCCTGACGAGTCGTTGTGCAACGAGGCCGACAAGACTGGATGACAACAGAAACGGTTCAACCCCCATATCACGCAGACGTGTGATTGAACCGATTGCTGTATTGGTATGCAGCGTAGATAACACCAGGTGGCCGGTTAAACTCGCCTGAACTGCAATCTCTGCAGTTTCCAGGTCACGAATTTCCCCAACCATAACAATATCCGGATCCTGCCGGAGGATGGCGCGTAAACCTCTGGCAAAGGTTAGATCAACTTTGGTATTGACCTGTGTCTGGCCGATGCCGTCAAGATAGTATTCAATCGGATCTTCGACGGTCAGAATTGTATTGCGGCTGTTGTTGAGTTTGGTCATAGCAGCGTAGAGCGAAGTGGTTTTACCCGAACCGGTCGGGCCGGTTACCAGCACAATGCCGTGTGGCATTCTAAGTACGCTCTGCAACAGCTCACTTGATTGGTCTGACATACCCAGATTTTCAAGATCAAGTCGGCCAGCTTGTTTGTCTAGCAGTCGCATAACGACACGCTCACCGTGACCCGATGGCAGAGTCGACACACGCACATCGACCGGGCGGCCCGCTACTCTCAATGAGATACGACCATCCTGAGGAAGACGCTTTTCTGCGATATCGAGTTTTGCCATCACTTTAATTCGTGAGATAACCTGCGCTGCAGCCTGCTGTGGTGGCTCGAGCAGTTTATTCATCACACCATCGACACGGTAGCGTACCGATAGCCGGTGTTCAAAAGGTTCGATATGTACGTCTGATGCACCCTTGCGAATTGCTTCGGTCAACATCGCGTTGATTAGCTTGATAATCGGTGCATCATCCTGTGATTCCATCAGATCTTCAGGTTCCAGCGACTCGGCCATGCGGTCGAGATCGAGTTCACCGTCAAAGTCATCCATTACCGTCATCGCATCGCTGGTGTTGCCCTGATAATTTCTGGTTAGCAGCAGATCGAATTCGTCATCATCAACGCCCTGTAGAGCGACAGGATGACCGGCAGCACGACGCGCCTCAAGCAATGCCATGTTGGATACGCCCGGACGATGAACGAGCATCAATCCATTTTCGTTTGCATGATCGAGCAACACCCCATGTCGCTTTGCGAAACTGTAAGGCAGATTGATTTGTTTGGCTGGTTCAACGTGCTGATCCGGCTCATTGCTCGCGATGCCACCATCCAGCTCATTGTGGGGTCCTGGGCCTGAACCCGGTCCTCCCCGCAGCCCTGAACCTGGGTCGTTTGGTTGAGATGCCATTACTTCGGATTAACTCCTGTGCCAATGGATAGTAGTGTGTTCCTTTTAGCACGGTTGCCTTGCTGTACATTGAACACGGTATGGTGGAATTCTACTCGGAATAACTCGTGGTTTTTAGTTTCATCGGTGACATTTGGTGTGATAACCAGATTTTTGCGTAAAGCCAGGGAGGCTGCCTGTGCTCAGGCTGCCCAAAATTTCTGCGCGCACGCGAATCAGATGCAAATGGTGCTCCGGGCTTGTCTCCCTAATCGGTATCGAGGGAGTATCTGGCCGCTGGCCGCGCAGGAATTGCGGCGGCCCTCACTTGTTTCAAATCCTAGTATCTTGGTGCGGACTGCATTTCCAACAGCTGAGCAGATTTGTCTGCTGACACAGGTACTAAAAACACTTCCGGTCGGTCGTCGGCCAGTTCATCCTGCGAACGGTCAACTTCTTCACTATCGATATTGTCAACGTACCCGGTATTAACTTCGGTCTCTGCAAATTGCTCATCGGCGATTGCATCGGTATCGACAATATCGACCTCTGAGGGTTCGCTGCTTGCCGGTACTTCATTAACGTCAGTCGGTGCCAGCTCTCCAGTTGCAGTTGGCAGAGATAATATTGCATCAATTACTGAATTTGCTTCGTCTTCGTCTGAATCGGTTTCGCTTTCAACAGCGACAGCATCAGTTTCAACAAAAGCTTCGTCAACAAAAGCTTCTTCAGCAAGAGTTTCGGTGATTGTAGTCTCTTCATACGACACCAAAATCGGTGCTGGTTCCTGTTCCTGTGTATCTTCAACTTTGGCAACAGTTGCTTCGGATTGAACCTCAGCTGACTCTGTCTGAAGAACATATGAGATCAATGCCTCATTGACGTCCGGCAGTTCCGGAGGGGTTTCTTGTGTCGCGACAACAGGGGGATCAACAGGTGCCTTGAATACTTTTGTTTGTGCAGCTGTCAGTTCCGCTGCTTTTTGTTCTTCGGTTTTGAGTTCCGGAAGATTTGAGTTTTGGGCGCTCAGTGGCTGGTCAGCTTCGGTCTGTTGATCTTCCAGTATCTGGCTGGCTTGCTCGGCGTTGTAGGCTGCAACCACTTTTTCAATGTCATCTTTTGCCGGAGAGGCCGGAGATGCTCCAGTGTTTAGTGTGCCGTTGCCGGTCTTTACAATCGTGCCCTTTGACAGATCAGTCAGTTGCAAGGGTTCACTCGGGCTCTCAAAACCCGGTGAGTCAAACTGAGTTAGCGGGCTGTCAACGCTTTTACCGTTAAAGTAGAGCTCTATCTCTGGCAATTCCTCTTGATCTTTTGAAAAGGAATCGTCTTTTTGTTCCTGGTAAAGCAGTTGTCGAGAACGCAGTGAGTTGTACTTGGTGTTGCTGAAGTCGCTGGCAGAATCGGCGTCACGCAGGATCACCGGATGCAGAAAAATCATCAGATTTTGCTTGGTTTTGGTGGTACTGCTAAAACGAAACAAGCGACCGAGAAAAGGAATATCGCCCAGTAGAGGTACTTTTTCCACGACTTCGTTAACCTGGTCATCAATCAATCCGCCCAGCACCAAAGTCTGACCATCATCTACCAGGACAGTGGTTTTTAATTGACGTGTGCTGGTAGTGATGTCTGCTGCACCGGTCAGTGCGGTAGGACTGACGCTGGATACTTCCTGTTCCAGTTCCATTTTGATTGTATTGCCATCATTGATTTGTGGCTTAACTTTAAGCGTTAAGCCGACATCTCGTCTTTCAATGGTCTGGAAAGGATTGTCGTTAGCCGTCGACAGCTGCGTTCCGGTCACAAATGGTACATTTGCTCCGACAACGATCTCTGCTTCTTCGTTGTCGAGGGTAACAATGCTTGGCGTAGAAAGAATATTGTTGTCTGCATCTGACGCAATGGCCCGGACAAGAAATCCGAAGTCAATTTCGCCTGAGGCAAATCTTCCAAGTGCCAGCGATAAACCAGCACCGAGTGATGAAGGCACTCCCGTAGTCGCAATAGAGCCTGCAATGCCCAACGCACTATCAGTTGCTCCGCCCAGGTTGGTGAAACCAATCGGTGCGTCGCTGTCGCTGCCGTCGAGCAGGAAGTTAATACCGAACTCGCGTGTATTGTCTTCTGTTATTTCTGCGATAACTGCTTCTACCAGTACCTGCGCACGACGTATATCGAGCTGTCTGATCACGGCAAGTATATTTTGCATCTCATCTGGCGGGGCAGTGATGATCAGCGCATTGGTATTTGGATCTGCTTGTATGTCAACGCTCGACTCACCAGTTTCTGCGGCACTTCTGGGGGTTACGGCATTGTTCGTATTGTTATTGCGAACAATAGTGTTGTTGTTTGCACCCTGCTGAGCAGCTGGCTGTTGCGGTGGAGTAAAGGTCGGTTGTGCACCGCCGGCGTCGGTGGTTGTCGCACCAACCGCTGCCTGTCCCTGGGACACACCCTGAAGAATAGTGACCATGTCTTCGGCATTGGCAAACTTCAGATAAACAACGCGAGTGTTACCACCGGATTCGATCGGTGTATCCAGATGTGCAATCAAACCCCGTACTCTAATTCTTACCGCAGTGTCGCCACTAATAAGTACGCTGTTCGTTCGTTCGTCGGCAACAAGTTGCATCGCACCCGGACCCTGTGGTCCGCCAATATTATTGCGTTGCAGTGAGCTTAGTGTCCGAACGATCTCGGTAGCTGATGCGTGGTTGAGCCGGACCACCTCAATTTCTTCGTTGTCCGGTCGGTCTATGCGGCGGATGATTTCCATCAAACGCTGAATATTTGAAGCACGATCCGTAATAATGAGTGAGTTGGTCGCTGCATACGCTGCCAGATGTCCCTGTTGCGGGACCATCGGGCGAAGAATGGGTACCAGTTGTGCTGCCGGAACGTTGACGACAGTGACGACCTGAGTCACCAGTTGGTCAGAGGTATCCAGATCTTCGCCGAGAATTGGTACCGGACCCTGCTTGGCAGTAACGTCCGGGACAATCTTGATCAGATCACCGGCGGGTACTGCCGAGTAGCCGTGAACCTGTAAAACAGACAGAAACACTTCATACAAGCCGTCAGCATCGACGGGCTCGTTTGAAATGACCGTAACTTTCGCCTTGACCCGTGGGTCAACGACGAAGTTCCTTCCGGTCTGCTTGGACACCGTCGCAATCAGCGACTGTATGTCAGTGTTCTTTAAGTTGAGCGTGAAGGTACTTTGATCGCTTTGAACCTGTGCAAGCGAGTTGTTGCACATAAGTAACAAACCGATAGAGACACCAGTCGCTGTTCGTTTCCAACGAAATTTATTATTATTTTTCAACGTCTTACTCGTTTTTGTTCGTACGGTATATGGGGGTATATAGCCGTACAGGTGCATATTAACGCACGTAAGTAGTTAAACTGTAAAGATTTTAGTGCACTTATTCCAGCGCAATACTGACCGGTAACTCAGCGCCATCACGTAAAATAGAGATGTCTATAGAGGGAGCTTTGACCAATTTTCTCAATGCGCGAATCGCATTTTTCTGATTCGCCAGTGCAATACCGTTCACCCGGGTGACCACGTCTCCCGGCAGCACGCCGTAATTTGCCAGTAGTCCATCCTGCTGTTTCGGGGTAATTTTGTAGCCAAGAATGCGTCCGTTTTCGCGGTAGGGCACAGCGCTGACTAGTTTATTCAGCATTGCCGGGTTTTTAACCAGTGTATCGCGAATATCTTTTGGCGAATCAGGGAGTTGTATCTGGGCTCCATTGTTACCAGATGCCTGTTGGGCGACATTGGATCCGGGCAGGTTGGCGTTGCTGACACTACCAGTGCTGGCGACAATTTCCGGCAGTAATAATTTCTCCTCACGACCGGCATTGTCGATACGGACTTCGTTTTGTAAGACCTCCTTCAACACTGCGCGACCGGTAATTGTCTCGCCAACGCGGAAAACTTCCTCCGGCTTATTATTAGAGCTAATGATAGCCATGGCGCTTTCGGCTGGGTCAGCTGTATATACGCCGATTAGTTTGAGGTTTAGCTTGGTGTCAGTCACAGGCTGGGCTTTGGGTTTGGCTTTTACAGGCTTGGCACCTGGTACACCAAAAATATTCTGCGCCGCGGCATCGTTGGCGATTTCGCTGACTGACGGGATACTGGCAGCAGCAACTTCGCTGACGCTGCTGTTTGCAGGCGTAAGAACAGCTGCCTGGGTGTTTTGTACCGGGACAAATCTGAGTGCAATAATTGCCGCCAGGTAGCCAATTATCAGGACTAACAAGCGACTTACCCATGGTGCCAGTTTGGCCATTATAGTGTGATCTCTTATACGTTCCGGGTATGTGCCGGGGTGGAAAGCGGGTTTGCTGAAGGGTCAGACAGAGAGTGTAACCGATCAATACCTGCGCTTTTCATAGTACATGGTAAAGGCTAAGTGTAGCCGGTTTCAATGTTGGACAGTAATAATGAGCAATTGTTTGACCGAAGAGTGCATTGAATTGAAGTTACTGGCAAAAATCGAACAGCGGCTTAATTACCTGAATCCTGCGGGCCGGATGCGGATTTCAGAATGTCTGAATTCTGGCGCGGAATGGTTGATTTTCTCGGGTTGGGCTGGCCGGGCTGGCCGGGCTGGTCTGGGTTGGTCTGGGCCGGAGCTGGCCGGTTGAGGTCACCCTTGCTGTTGTCTGGTATAGCTCTGGGCGCTGGTAAAGCTGCGATCCGTTGATGCTCGTCTGGCAAGGCTGTGGTCAGGGCCTGTGACGGGTATGCGTTTGGCTGGATGCGCCGGAGGAGGCCTCCGGCGCAACAGGTGTCTGTCGGAGTGGTTTAAACCATTTCCTTCAGATTTTTCAGAGGAAGAACCTTCACGGCTTTGCGTGCTGGTTTAGCCTTAAACATCATTTCTTCACCAGTGAACGGGTTGATGCCTTTGCGGGCTTTGGTCGCTTTTTTGGTGATGCGCTTAACCTTGAACAGGCCAGGCAAATTGAAAACACCGGGTCCGCGAGAACCAATGTTCTTACCGATCAGATCGGCGAGTGAATCCATAACGGCGCTAACATCACCTTTGGACAGCTCAGTTTCTTCAGCGATGTGAGTCATTATTTCTGACTTTGTAGGTGGCTTTTTGCCGCCTGCTGCTTTTTTCTTCTTTGACGCTTTTTTCTTAGATGCTTTCTTTTTTGATACGACTTTTTTCTTGCCTATCGCCTTCTTCTTAGCTTTTTTCTTCGCCATGTTGTTTTACCCGTAAGTAGTATTGATGCATTGATTACCAGCAGCGGTGAATAACTTGTTAAACGAGATTTATCAAATCTTTCTAAAAGTACATGTTTGATAAAAACTGATTGAGTGCTGGTGACTGGTGGTAAAGACATTGTCTTTGCCCTGTGCGTATACGCAGGCGGATAATACATCAAATGTAGCGTTTGCCAATATTAAATTGCATATTTTACGCTTATTTATAGCGTTTTATCGTCATGCTGGCATAAAAACGCTGTATATACAGTGTTTTTAACAATTTAGAAGTTGGTAAAGGGTAAACAAACTGCAAGGTTTAACACGCGACTGCGACTTAAAACATGCTGAAAAAAGGATGTGTGCAGTGTTGTTATTTTGCTGTTATTTCGTACAAAGCTGTTTCACTGAACAGATTTGGCAGAATGGTTGAGCCCAGACTTTTATCGTGGGTGTTGCTGACGGCGGCGCGTCTGACGATATCGATATCGAGCTCTTTGCAAAGATTTTCAAAGTCCCGCAGCGTACACAGGTGGGTGTTTGGTGTGTCGTGCCACTCGTGGGGCAAGGAACGTGTGCGTGGCATCTTGCCGAGTAAGCCAATCGATAGCCTGTTAGTCCAGAATCCCATGTTTGGAAATGACACAATGCCTCTGACACCCACCCTGACCATTTCAAGAAGCGTGTGCGCCGGATAACGAAGCGTCTGGATGGAGTGAGTTGTGAGTACATAGTCGAAGGAGCGTTCTTCGAATATCTCCAGACCGAGTTCGATATCGCGATGGATAACGTTCAGGCCTTTTTCAAGGCAGGTTTGAATGTCCGGTTGGGATATCTCCATGCCGTAGCCTGTCGTGTTTTTCGTGTCCTTAAGCAGTGCCAGTAAGGTTCCGTCACCACAGGCAAGATCCAGCAACCGGCTGTGGGGTTCTATCCAGTCCTGGATGCGTCGCAGATCGGTTCTAATATTAGAGTTGTTGGTATTAGTGGCGTTGGTGCTAGTGTAAGTAGCGTCGTCGATTGCGCCTTGGCTCTTGCTGCTCATGACATCTGCCTTAGCGTGATGCTGTTTAGCCAACTACTAACACTTTGGGTGTAGTCATCAATTGGCATCAGAAAGGAATCGTGACCGCTGATCGACTGGATAATAGTTGAAGATACATTGCACCTGGCCAGCATCATTGCATTGACTATTTCGTCGGAGCGTTCAGTAGAAAAGCGCCAATCCGAGGTAAAGGAAATAACCAGCACTCGAGCTTTTATCTGTTCAAACGCACGTACCAGATCATTGTCGAAGTCTCGCGCCGGATCAAAGTAGTCGAGTGCTTTGGTCATTAATAAATAAGTATTGGCATCAAACCGATTGACGAATGAAGCGCCCTGATATCGCAGATAGCTTTCTACCTGGAATTCGACATCGTAGTTGTAATTGAGTTTATCGACTTGTCGTTCACGGCCGAACTTTTCATGCATTGCATCTTCAGAAAGATAGGTGATATGACCAAGCATGCGTGCCAGAGCCAGTCCGCGCTTTGGTACGGTGTTGTGTTCAAAGTATCTGCCCTCATGAAACTCCGGGTCAGTCATTATTGCCTGTCTTGCGACTTCGTTAAACGCAACGTTTTGTGCAGATAACTTCGGAGCAGATGCTACCAGTATGATGTTATCAACAAGATCGGGATGGTCTATAGCCCATTGCATACCCTGCATAGCACCAAGGCTGCCACCAATTACCGCTGCCCAGTGATCTAACCCCAGGTGTTCCATTAACATCTTTTGGCTGTTTACCCAGTCACTGCAGGTGACGATGGGGAAGTCAGGTCCGTATAAAGTGCCGGTAGCCGGGTTTATCGTTAACGGACCGGTACTGCCTTTGCAGCCACCCAGATTATTAGAACTCACCACATAGAAACGATTCGTGTCTATCGCTTTACCGGGTCCTATGCAACTGTCCCACCAGCCGTGTTTTTCATCGCTGGCGTCATGTTTCCCTGCTGCATGGTGATCACCCGATAAGGCGTGGCAAATTAGAATCGCATTGTTTTTCTGTTCGTTGAGCTTGCCGTAGGTCTCAAAGATTAGCTCGTGACTGTCAAGCACCTGCCCACAATCAAGTTTCAACGCCTGATTGAATGTAGCAATCTGTGGAGTCACGACTCCGATGGATTGCCGGTTCTGGTTGCCAGAGTCCGGTGTTGACAATGTTGGGTTTGACATTAAGCCTCAGTGTACCTGCATTACACCGAGGTGTTCAGTTTAAGTGGATAAATTCTGATCAGAGCCCAAGTACTATCTTGATAAAATAAAGAACTAAAATTGCTACCAGTGGCGAGAGATCCAGTCCGTTAAACGGTGGAATGAATCTTTGGATCGGGTCGAGTATAGGTGATGTCACACTATGTAGTAGTCCCGACAACGCATGGCCTCCCGGGCTTACCCAGCTGAGAATGACTCGTACAATAATTGTGATCAGAAAAACATCGATCGCCGTGCCGAGTACACCGAGTAGTGCGAGCGGCAATGCTGCTACCCAGGTAGCACCGCCGAGTGCGGTAAGGAGAATATACTTAACCAGCAGAATCAAAAATACCAACACGATTGCTGCGATATCGTGACCACCCATACCGGGTACAATTTTCCGTAGTGGCATGAGTAAAGGGTTTGTCGCTCTAACGATCAGATCACCCACCGGATTGCCAAAGCTCGCTCTGGTGTACTGCATGATGAATCGCAGCATAACGATGAAAGCAAAAATATCGAATATTGTGGTTATCAAAAAATGAAAACCACCACTAAAGTTACCCATTAAGAAGTCTCCGGTTTATTGGTTAATATCTGGCTTAATTTTTGGCTGATTGCCGAGCGGATTTAAAGGACTATTTTACTGCCGCGTTTTACTGGCCCAGTTCCAGGCCCAGTTCGCGCGCACGCTTGTCTGCTGCCTGCATCGCGTGGGCAACTATTTGATTAAAATTACTGTGCTTAAAGCTATTCAATGCAGCTTCAGTAGTGCCTGCCGGTGAAGTCACGTTTTGCCTGAGCTGAGCCGGCTCTATGTCGCTTTCTGTTGTCATGCGCGCGGCACCGAGCGCTGTCTGGGTTGCAAACTGAATTGCCAGATCGCGGCTTAAGCCAAGTTCTGTGGCAGCGTCCGTCATTGCTTCAATCATCAAAAAGAAGTATGCCGGACCGGATCCCGAAAGTGCTGTGATTGCGTCAAGCTGTGATTCCTGCTCGACCCATGCCGTAAGACCAACGGCTGTGAGAATAGCTTCGGCAATTCGGCGCTGGTCTTCTGTGACGTTGCCGGCGGCGAATAAACCGGTAGCACCACATTGAAGCAACGCGGGAGTATTGGGCATGCATCTAACCATCGCAACTTGCGGCGAGTCGGCCCAGATCGTCATGTCTTTGGTCTGAATACCCGCAGCAATGGACACCAGCAGCTGATCGGATAGCTGATCCGAGATAGCGGTTAGCACATTTTTCATCTGTTGCGGCTTGACAGCTAACACCACAACGTTTGCGTCTGACACTGCAGTGCTATTGCTCGATGCAACCGTGACGTTCCATTTTTTTGCAGCATCTGCTGTCGCAGCGTCAGACGGGTCGGCAACTACAATGTCATTGCCGCTTGTGCCGTTGGCAATCATGCCGCCAATCAGGCTCTGGGCCATATTGCCACAGCCGATAAACGCTATCTTCACGGTATTACTCTGTTATCGATAATGAATGGATGATCAGGCTGCTTTGAACCTGGCGCTCTCTGCATCTATTGCTGCGAGTAGTCTGTCAAATGCTTCACTGAAAGACGCAACGCCATCGGCCTCGAGCTTTGCGGTAATTTTGCCGAGATCAATATCGAGGTCTCTCAGAGTGTCAAGAGTTGACTGTGCCTGATCCAGTCCTTGCTGCAAACGGTTTTCAACCACACCATGATCACGAAACGCGTCCATGGTTTTTGGAGGCACAGTATTAACGGTATCGGGCCCCATCAATTCTTCCACGTAGTAGACGTCACTGAAAGCGGGGTTTTTGGTACCGGTGGATGCCCATAGCAACCGTTGTGGAATCGCACCCTGTTTTGCAAGTGCTGCAAACTGAGGGCTTGAAAAAATGTTCTGGTAGTAGCTGTAGGCCACCTTGGCATTATCTATTGCCACCTGGCCCATGAGTTTTTTTGCAGCATCCTGATTGCTGTGTGCCTCAAGTGCGCTATCAACCTCTACGTCAACACGGCTGACAAAAAAACTGGCAACTGATGCGATTTTATTGATCGGTTTTCCGGAGGCAGCACACCGCTCCAGGCCCTTTATATACGCTTGCACAATTTCTTTGTAGCGCTCGACCGAAAACAGCAAAGTGACGTTTACGCTGATGCCGCGTGCAGTCAGTTCTTCAAACGCCGATACGCCTTCGGAAGTGCCGGGTACTTTAATCATGACATTGTTGCGCTGCAGTCGAGAATGCAGTTCAACCGCTTCAGCAATGGTGCCTTGCGTGTCGTGAGCCAAATTGGGTGAAACCTCAAGGCTCACCATGCCATCATCACCGCGGCTGTTGAGATAAGTTTGTCGGAACGCATCTGCGGCCATGCCAATATCTGTCACGGCGAGCTGTTTGAAAATATCCATCGCACTGGCTGTCGGCGTCTTTCTGAGAATCGATTCGATCTCGGCGTCGTACTCATTAGTATTGGCGATCGCGTTTTCAAAAATTGACGGATTTGATGTCATTCCCTGGAGCTGATCATCGCGAATGTAGCGCTCGAGCTCGCCACTATCAATCATGCTTCGCTGTATGTAGTCGAGCCACAGGCTTTGACCCATTTCAACAGCGGCAACCAGCGGATTGGGATTAGACATGTCAGACCTTCTTAATTTCTTTGTTGTATTACCAATGATAGCGGTTTTTCAGGCATTGACGTCAATTTAGCCCTGACTGCAATCAGCGTTTTTCACGCGCGCCAAAAACCGCGGTGCCAATGCGAACCATCGTTGAGCCCTCGGCAATAGCGGCTGGCATGTCACCGGACATGCCCATAGATAAGGTATCCACCGTGTCGTGCGCCGATTGCAGTTTTTGATACCAGCTATTTAATTCCCGGAATATTTCTCGCTGTGATGTGGTGTCGGCTCTGGGGGCGGGGATTGCCATCAGGCCACGCAATGTTAAGCAGGGTGCGTCAGCGATGCATGAAGCCAGCTCATCGAGCTCATCGGTGGTGCAGCCGGATTTAGACTCTTCTGCATCAATTTTTAGTTGAATGCAGATGTTCAGCGGCGGCAATTCTGTGCCGCGGTGCTCATTAAGACGGGTGGCAATCTTCAGTCGATCAACTCCCTGAACCCAGTCGTAGTGGCTTGCAATAAGTTTGGTTTTGTTTGACTGGATATGGCCGATGTAATGCCAAGTGAGCGCGAGTTCGCGCAGCTCTTTGCTTTTTTCAACGCCTTCGTCGGCATAGTTCTCGCCAAAGTCCAACTGACCAGTAGCAGCTGCGTCTCGTATAAGAGCTGATGGTTTGGTTTTGCTTACCGCCAGGAGCTGGACACTGCCGGGTTCTCGATTGTATTCCTGCTCGAGCCGCGAGATTTCTGCGCGAACTGTCGATAGTCGGTTAGTGACGCTTGATTGCATGGGTTTCCAGTCTGGAAAGTGTGAACTTGGTTCGAGATTTCGAATTGTTGTCACAGCGTGAACATTGGTGCTAATAAAATCTCGCCACTTGTCGATAGGTCTTCATGTCAACATGAAAACCTCGTGCCTACTGAACTTTACAATAAACCGAATTTAACGAGAAACTCCAGGATCTATCAATGGATATGTCACAGCTACTTACCTTCAGCGTGAAAAACGGCGCTTCGGATTTGCACTTGTCGGCTGAATTGCCGCCAATGATTCGCGTCGACGGCGATATTCGTCGCGTAAACGTACCAGAACTCGACGCTGGTGTGGTGCAGGGCATGATATACGACGTCATGAACGACAAGCAGCGCAAGGAATTTGAAGAACTGCTTGAGGTGGATTTCTCTTTCGAACTGCCTGACATTGCGCGCTTTCGTGTTAATGCTTTTAATCATGCACGTGGCTGTGGTGCGGTATTCAGAACTATTCCGAGCGAAGTACTGACGCTTGAGCAAATTGGTGCACCACCAATCTTCCAGGAAATATCAGAGTATCCACGCGGTATCGTACTGGTCACCGGACCTACCGGTTCTGGTAAATCAACCACACTTGCTGCGATGATGGACTACAAGAATGAAACCGAGCTCGGCCACATTCTAACTATTGAAGATCCGATAGAATTTGTTCACCAGAGTAAAAAGTGTCTAGTAAACCAACGTGAAGTTCACCGTGACACACACGGCTTTAACGAAGCACTTCGATCAGCACTTCGTGAAGATCCCGATACTATTCTGGTTGGTGAAATGCGTGACCAGGAAACCATCAGTCTGGCACTAACCGCTGCAGAAACAGGTCACCTTGTATTCGGTACCCTGCACACCAGTTCAGCAGCAAAGACCATTGACAGAATCGTTGATGTATTCCCCGCTGGTGAAAAACCAATGGTGCGGTCAATGTTGTCTGAATCATTGAAAGCAGTTATCTCGCAAACACTCCTGAAGAAAGCAGGCGGTGGCCGAGTTGCTGCACACGAAATCATGATGGGTACCCCTGCGATCAGAAACCTGATTCGTGAAGATAAGGTTGCTCAAATGTACTCAGCAATTCAAACAGGTCAGTCTGCTGGTATGCAGACACTCGATCAAAATCTAAAACAATTGGTAGATAAAGGACTGGTAAGTCTTGAAGATGCCAAGAAAAAAGCAGCTAACCCGGATTCGCTGTAAGACTCGTTAATCAACGGTCGCAACATATTAAAACCAATAAACGAGGGCGGAAACTATGGAAAACGATTCAGCGAAAAAATACCTTGATGGTCTGTTAAACAAGATGCAGCAGGAAGGTGGCTCTGACTTGTTCATTACCGCCGGTTCACCGCCATGTATGCGATTGCACGGTAAAATTACACCACTGACCGACAAGAAGCTGATGCCGGAACAGACTAAAGCACTGACTTTGTCTGTGATGGATGAGAAAGAGCAGGACGAATTCAGAACGACGCGTGAGTGTAACTTCGCGATCAGTGTTCCGGATGTTGCGCGCTTTCGTGTTAACGCATTTGTTCAGCGTGGTAGCGCGGGCATGGTTATTCGTATTATTGGATTCGAAGTACCTTCTCTTGAAAAGCTGAATCTGCCAGAAGTACTTAAAGAAGTTGCGATGACTACTCGTGGCCTGGTTATCTTTGTTGGTGGTACCGGCTCTGGTAAGTCAACCAGTCTGGCAGCATTGATCGACTACAGAAACACCAATAGTCAGGGCCATATTATTACTATCGAGGATCCGGTTGAATTTGTTCACCAGCATAAGGGTTGTCTTGTGACACAACGTGAAGTTGGTACTGATACTGAAACCTTCGACATAGCACTGAAAAATACTCTGCGACAAGCCCCGGACGTGATTCTGATCGGGGAAATTCGTGACGAGCACACCTGTGAGCATGCTATCGCATTTGCTGAAACCGGCCACTTGTGTCTAGCTACACTACACGCCAACAACACGAACCAGGCGATGGATCGTATTATTAACTTCTTCCCTGAAGAACGACGTAATCAGTTGTTGCTGGATCTGTCACTCAACATGAAAGCGGTCATTTCGCAACGACTGCTGGCAACTCCGGATGGCAATGGTCGTCGTGCGGCAGTTGAGATTCTGCTTAATACACCGTTGATGTCAGAATTAATGAAGAAAGGTGATATTCACGAGATGAAGGAGCTTGTTAAGAAGTCACGTGAGCAGGGCATGATGACTTTTGATGATGCTATCTTTGAGTTCATTAAAGCGGGTGAAGTTACCGTTGAAGAGGGTATGCGCAACGCGGACTCTGTTAATGATCTGCGCTTGAAGCTCAAGCTGGCGGAAGGTGGTGACTTGACTGGTGAAGATCCAAATGCCGGCAAAGATCTGTCTTTGAAAGATGCGGATGATGATTCTTATGCAATAGCTTCTTAATCATCATACAAGCGGTATGCATAAAAAAGCCGGGCTTTGTTCCGGCTTTTTTTTGGTTAATCTTTTTTTGTTGTTTTATTGGCTCTGATTCTCGTTCTGTTTCTGGCTATCTATCTCGTCTGGTTGAATAGATAGTCTTGCCATTTACCACGGTTAACTCTGCCAGTCCCTGAAAGTCCCATCCCTGATAGGGGCTGTTCCTGCCACTGCTGATCATGTTATCAAGTGAATACTCCCAGTCTGCATCGGTATTAAAAATGCAAAGATCTGCCGGTGCTCCAA
Source organism: uncultured Granulosicoccaceae bacterium (assembly GCA_964388065.1). GTDB lineage: Bacteria > Pseudomonadota > Gammaproteobacteria > Granulosicoccales > Granulosicoccaceae. The sequence continues at coordinate 13,910 of CAYLZS010000228.1, read as the reverse complement.
CAGCGAGCTTTCCCTGTGGCAGGTTAAAACAGCGTGCCGGGCCGGAGGTTACGCGGTCCAGCAATACGGGCAGCGCTATATTCGTTTCATTGGCCAGTTTAAACAGTAAGCCGGTAAAGCTGTCGAGAGAAGACAGCCCGGACTCGCTCTCTGCAAACGGTGTCAGCTTGGCATCCAGTTCATGTGGTGCATGGTTGGAGCAGATAGCATCAAGTACACCAGTAGCGAGGCCTTCTCTTAGTGCTTCTTTGTCGGTGTGTGTCCTGAAGGGCGGTGATGCATGACACATGCTGTTGAAGTCACTGGTATCCATTTCTGTTAAAAATAAATGATCAATACCCACATCTGCAGTGACAGCGATGTTGTCTTTTTTAGCCTGACTAACCAAATTAACACCACGTTGAGAAGACAGGCGAGAGAAATGTACCCGTGCACCTGTTTGATAGCAAAGTTCAATCAGCTGCGATAAGGCTACCGTTTCAGCTGCCAGTGGAATGCCTGGCAGACCCAGTCTTATTGATACAGATCCTTCATGCGCGACACCACCCGATAACCATGGGTCCTGCGGTGCAATGATAAGATTTAAATTGAACCCGGCGCTGTATTCCATGACTCGGCGCAGCACCTGATTGTCACTTATGGGTTTGTCTCCGTTGCTGAAGGCTACGCAACCGGAGTCAGAGAGTATTTGCATTTCACTTAGTTGCTCACCCGCAAGTCCGGTAGTCAGTGCACCGATTGGCAGTACCTTAACGCCTATTGCAGCAGACGCCCGACGCTTTATTAGCTCAACGGTGCCAGGTTCGTCAATTATCGGGTCTGTGTCAGGTGCGCAAAGTAAGGTGGTGATTCCGCTTTTGGCTGCAGCCAGCGTTTCACTGGCGATAGTTGCAGCTTTTTCATAGCCTGGCTCACGCAGTCTTGCGTAGCAGTCAATTAAACCGGGTATCACCAGATTGTTACCCGCGTTGATTGAGTGTTCCGAGCTTATCTGGTCGTCGGCATTGCCAACATGGGTAATGATACCGTCGGTGTATTGAATGCAGCCTTGCTGAATTTCCTTTTCGTTGTCATTGTAGTAGCGGCAGTTGACGATCGATGTGCTGGTCATACATTGTCACCTGCATTTGCGGCCAGTGACTTTTCTACATTTCCCATCGCTATTGACATAATAGCCATGCGTACCGCAATACCACCTGTTACTTGTTCGAGGATAATAGACTGTGGTCCGTCCGCCACGCTTGATTCTATTTCCACACCGCGATTAGTCGGTCCGGGATGCATAACAATGGCATCAGGCTTTGCAAGCTTCATGCGGCGTTCTGTAAGACCGAAACTTCGGTAGTACTCATCTTCTGTGGAAAGCAGTGCGGATCGCATACGTTCTTTTTGCAGGCGCAAGCCTATAACAACATCAGCCCCCACCAGCGCGCCATCAAGATCGTGTCTTATATGGACACCCAGTTCTTTAACCTGTTCAGGTAACAGGGTCTTGGGGCCAACAGCGGTGATGTTACCAGTGCCAAGAATATTCAGCGCATGGATTTGAGATCTTGCAACCCGTGAGTGGAGTATATCTCCCACGATCACAACTTTGAGCTGTGAAAAATCACCCTTGTTGCGCCGGATCGCGAACATATCAAGCATGGCTTGAGTCGGGTGAGAATGTTGACCGTCTCCGGCGTTAATTACACTGATATGCGGCTCTACATGTTTGGCAATAAAGTGTGCAGCGCCGGATGATGAATGTCTGACAACAAACATGTCACACTGCATCGCCTGTAGATTGCGCAATGTATCCAACAGGGTTTCACCTTTGGTTACTGCAGAAACGCTGACATTGATATTAAGCACATCTGCAGACAGTCGCTTAGCAGCCAGCTCAAAAGTGGTTCTGGTGCGGGTACTGTTTTCAAAAAACAGGTTGGCCACTGTTTTACCACGCAGTAACGGTACTTTTTTAGCAGCCTTGTCGTTTACACCGACGAAACTCTCCGCGGTATCAAGAATCTCGACTAAGCGCTGCTGTGAAAGACCTTCAATACTTAAAAAATGTTTGAGCTCACCCGAATCCGTGAGTTGTATATCGCGTTGAACAGGTGTCATGATGTCCGGTTTGGTTATGGACGTTACCTGGGTCGGATTGTTCGGTGACTGGTTCATTCCTTAATAATCTCCAGACTCATGTCGGAGCGTAACTTAACCTGTTGATTATCAGGGAGGTCCATACTGCGCCCAATGACGTTGGCGTTAATCGGCAATTCTCGACCGCTGCGTTCAACCAGTGTTGCGAGAATAATTTTCTCGGGTCGTCCGTAGTCGAAGATCTCATTCATCGCAGCGCGAATTGTGCGACCACTATAGAGCACGTCATCAACCAGAATGATGATCGCACCCTCAACAGAGAATGGAATTTTTGATGCCCCGACCTGAGGGTGCAAACCTATGCGGCTGAAGTCATCACGGTAAAACGAGATATTTAATTCACCGGCGTCCTCGGTTAGTGCCAGTGCGCTGTGCAATCGTTGAGCGACCTGCACACCACCGGTTTTAATGCCGAGCATTTTGGCTGACGTGACTGTGGCATCAGCAGACGTTGTGCCGAGAAGTGTCTTCAGTGATTCAGCCATTTGCTGAATCATATTTTCGACTTCGTCAGGGCTGATTTTCTCGAGTGGGGTCATTAAGCCATTGTTCCAGTATCACTGCCGCCGCTATTGTATCCGAGTCTTCGCGTGTTGCGCGGCGCCGATTATGGTGTTGTCGGTTTTCTGCTATTACCCGTGATGCTTCGTTGGAGCTGAAGCGTTCATCGCAAAGATGTACCGGTAGTTTGTATCGTCGCCGTAAGTGTTTTGCAAACGACTTAGCCAGCAAGGTCAGACGCTGAATGTCACCGTCATCGGTTAGTGGCAATCCAACAACTAATGCGTCGGGTTTCCATTCATCAACCAGGGCGGCGAGCTTGTCCCATTCAGGTCTGCCATTGATATTGCGCACCACGCAAAGTGGGCTCGCGCTCAGGGTTGTCGACTGGCCGGTTGCCACACCAATGCGTTTCTCGCCAAAGTCGAAGCCGAGATAACAGGAAGAAGTGATGGAAGTGTTTGTAGAAGTGCTGGAGTTTGATTCAGACATATTCTGCTGAATCATGCATGCCCTGCTTCAGATGAAATCAGATCAAACTGAATGCCCAGCGTGCTGGCTGCGAGATTGAATTTTTGGTTGACGTCGTCAGCAAATAAAATCTCCTGACTGGCCTCGCAGGTTAGCCAGCTGTTGTTTGCCATTTCGTCTTCGAGTTGACCTGCATCCCACCCGGCATAGCCCAACAGTAAAAGATAATCGTCAGGTCCGTTGCCGTTGCCGATCTCGGTCAGAATATCGGTAGAACCAGCCAGTGTGACGCCGCAACCTTCAGTGCAGGACTGCGCGTCTGTGTAGAGTTTGTTACTAAGCTTGTCACCGGGTTTGTCAGTGGGTTTGTTACTGGGAAACAGCACAAAGCCGCGTTCTTTATCTACCGGGCCGCCTTCGTAGACAACGGCACTGCGATCCGCGGGGCTGATACATTCGATTTCGAGCTGGTCGTAGACTTCTCCGGCGAGAAGTGCCGCGGGTCGATTGATTACAAACCCAAATGCACCGTCCTCATTGTGTTCAAAGAGGTAGGTAATAGTTCTGTCAAACCAGGAATTGCTAAGCCCCGGCATCGATAGCAGAAAGTGATTGGTTAGATCCATTATTCAATACCACTCTGGATTGCAACAGCAGGACTCGTTGTCACTGCTGCTGATGCTATTGCTGCTGGGATTTTTGCCACTGGTGTTTTAGATGCTGCCGAGCAATCAGTGTAGCACCATCGCCACCGCAATTGTCGCAGCGGTACAGGCATAGCAGTCACAAATCGTAAAGTGATCCTCTAAAAAGCAGGCTTCAGGATAAAAGAACGCTACAGGCGTTTATCGATAGCGTCCATAAATTGCGAGCCGATATCGAGGTTGCATTGTTCATCCAGCTCACGTGCACAGGTAGGACTGGTGACGTTGATTTCTGTTACCCAGTCACCGATAACATCCACGCCTGCGAAAATTACCCCCTTTTTAACCAGTTCAGGACCAATGGTTTCAGCTATCTCGCGGTCGCGATCAGACAACGGTACGGCAACCCCGGTGCCACCGGCGGCAAGGTTGCCGCGGGTTTCTCCGGCTGCGGGCATTCGTGCCAGCGCATGCGATACGGGTTCCCCGTCTACCACCAGAATGCGCTTATCGCCCTCGGTTATCTCTGGAATATAGCGTTGTGCCATGATCTGGCGCTCACCAAAAAGTGTCATTGTTTCAAGCACCACGCTGACGTTTGGATCATCTGGCTTTAGGCGAAAGATCGATGATCCACCCATGCCATCGAGTGGTTTTACAATAATGTCGCCGTGCTCCTGATGAAACCCGCGCAGTTTGTCTTCCATGCTGGTGATCAGCGTTGGCGGGCAGCAATCCGGGAACCAGGCGGTGAACATTTTTTCATTGATGTCGCGCAGTGCTGCCGGGTTGTTCAGTACCAGGGTGCCCGCGTCACTGGCGCGTTGCAGATAATAAGTGGCATAGACGTAGTCCATATTAAAGGGCGGGTCGAGTCGCATCAGGATACAGTCGAGCTCATCGAGAAACCTATCTGCCGCAGGCTGAGCCTCGTACCAGTGATCTTTGTCATCGAAAACCTTGACAGACTGCATGCGAGCGGCGGGTCGGCCGTCACGCATGAAAAGATCCCGACGTTGTATGTAGTAGAGCTGCCAGCCACGTTTCTGCGCCGACAGCATCATTGCAAGGCTCGTGTCCTTGGCCACTTTAATGTTCTCGATCGGGTCCATCAGAACGGCGACTTTTATACTCATTGCTAAACCTTGTCTTTTCTTAGGCTGTCTGTTTGTTACTGACAATTATTGCTGACCACGTGAGTGGCTGCCGGGCCTATTGTATCGGTTTCACTGCGGGGACTGGATGTCTGCAGAGGTTTAAATTTGTGTGATATGTAACTGCTTGATAAATATTGCAATTGCTGGTTCTTATCGCAACGCAACTGTTGAAGCCCGCCTGCCTATAATATAGAGTCCGGCTTTGGATGCAGATCAATACAAAACAATAAATGATGACAGGGTCTGGCGGCATGGGTACAGCCGTTTTTATACCTGGCAGCATGTCAGGGTTAGCCAGAGGTGTGAAGTGCGAAAGTCAGAGAATTTTCCTGTTTGTCAGAACAAACCTGTGCTGCACGCCTTGTTGAGCTGGAGCACCTGGGTCTGATCTTGTGCCGGACATAACTTCCACAACCAATGCTGTAGTTACCTGCCGGGCAATTACGAATGCCGACATCATTTGGAGTGCAGACTCTATCGCGGCCTCCCGCTCCGCGCGTGCACTGCTGTTCGAGAGTTGCGGGTTGTTGTTTGCGCTGTCGGCCAACTCTGTCTCTGAAGTGATCGAAGCTGTAGACACAACCGAAGTCCCCGGAGCACCGGTATGGTTCAAGGGTGTGTCCAGCTACCGCTCGCAATCTGTGGCACTTATTGATGCAGCAAAATTTCTGCAACCGGCGTCACCACCTCTGGAATTCAACCGTGCGATTGCCGTGCGCGTTGCATCCAGCACCTATTTACTGGCGGTCGATAAAATTCTGAATCTGTGCAACCTGCCGGCTGATCTGCAAAGGGATCTGGAAACTGTTCCGGGAACCGACTACAGCAATCAACCGCATTCAGGGCTGCGCGATGCACCTGACCACACCCGACATCGTGCTATTCGAGGTGCATGCCGGTATGACAATCGGGTGCTGGCGTTAATTGACTTGCCTGAGTTACTCCGGTGCACCAAGCTATTGCGTGAGTGTGCCGTCACGTGAGTGTTCAAACACCATCATTAAAACTGCCGGTGTGGCTGGCGTCCCTTGGGGCATTGTTATTATTGTTCGGTGTCTTTCTGTTGTTGGCAAATCAGCAACACCAGTCGAGTAATTCTGCCAGACAACAAATTGCCCTTGAACTATCAGACACCATTGAGGAGCTAACAGCAGTTGTCACATCAGACAGTAATGTGGTGGAGTTATCTCCTGAAAGCGGTGGCAGAGACACCAGCGGTGAGTGGGCTTACAGCGATCGGTTAGCGCGGCTTGTTGCAACGGGTGATGTACAGGTTAAAGAGCTTGTTGAGTCCTATGGTGATCTGAATTTATTATTGCTTCAATCCAACAAAACTGTGGCAAGTGAAATTGGTGCAGACTGGAAGCTGTTGCGTGAAGGTCTGGTATCTTTTAATCGCGCCATGCAAGCTGCCCCGCAGGTACAAACACAACCAGAAGCACAACCGGAACCAGAAACACAGCCGTCGTCATCGACTCCTGCTGAGGCAATACCGTCAATCACTGAAGTACCGCAAAGCGTAAAAGTATTAGCTTCTGACTTCGAACAGATTCGTGCGCGCGTAAACGAGGGCACGCGATCTCAGCCACTGTTAAGTCTGGTAAATAACTCGTCTTTGCTGTGGGAAGAAATTAGTAACAGCCAGGGTGTGGGACTGCAGGCATTGGTTGCAGAGCAACAGTCCTATGCAGATGAACTGTTGCGCCTGTCTGGGATTGGTACAGACAGATCATTGTTTGGTTTTTATACCTCTGACCAAATACTTAACTTTGTTCAGCGGGTAAAGAATATTCAGTTACCGGTACCAGTGCCAGCAACTGAATCGTCCGTGGTTGAACAGCCTGTAGTCCGTGAACAACCCTCTGCAGCACCGGTGGTTGTCAGCAATGCTTTCGTTACAGAAGCGCTGTTGCAGTTGCAAAGTTCAGTCTCGAAGTTTTTGGGTACCACCGCAAACAGTGATACACGCGGCAGCCTGATCAACTGGCTTGCTTTGGCAGCACTGACAACTGCGCTGTTAATGTTATTCGCTGCACTCTGGCAAATGATACGTGCGGCAAGAGCAGTTAAGGCCTTCGCTTTTGGAGAAGCCGCTGCCGGTGAAAGAGACGTTGTGACAACCGCAGATGATTCTGCTGACAGACCCGCTACCGACAGACCCGCTACCGATAGAACCAGGGCCGACGGAGCGGCATCCGATCGAGCCATTGATGATCGTCAGATGACAGGTCCCTCTCGCAGAGGCGCGATGTCTGTCAGAGATGCGGATCAGTTAATACATGATATTGACTCTATTGCCGGTGGTGATTTGCGGCGCTCTGTCAGAGTACCTCGCCATGGTGCCGGCAAAGTAATTGCGGAGTCGGCCAATCGGGCTGCTGCAGTGATACAGAATCTGGTGGGTATGACTCGTGGGGTGGCCAGTCGCATTGATGGAGTTGTTCTGCAACACGATAAACTTGGCCAGGCACTGGCGGAGCACGATATTCGTCGTCAGTCTGAAACTGCAGAGTTGTCTGACAGTATTAGTCTACGGTCCACACTACTGGATAAACAACAGCTGGCATTGACCGGCAGCAAAGAACTGATCGGGGAAATAGAAACTCGTTCAGAGTCAGCGGTGAACGGGGTAAATGAAGTATCTACCTCGCTTGCCAGAGTATCTGCACAGGTTGAGATCAGCAATGGTCGACTGCAACGTTTACTGCAAACAGCAGGTGACGCAACAGCGTCGATCAACAGTCTTAAGGTCCTTGCAGAGCAGGCTCGACTACAGGCACTGAACGTATCATTAAAAATGCCGGAGCAAAACCGGGAACAGCTCTTTGAACCAGACACTGAAAGCACGCACCATGATGCTGATGAAGGTGGTCATGCGTCAGGCCTGTTTGAAGATATTCATCAGCTAACCGCCAGGCTGGTACAAGTGTCCGGTGATACCGCTACATTAGTCACCCTGTTGCGAAATGATATCGAAGAGACTGCCAGATCACTCAAAAGCAGTACTGGTGAAATCAATGAAAGCGCACGCCATACACACGCCTCTTCACTCATTGGTAAAGAGCTGGGTAGTTACTGTGATCAGCTGCAGCGCAGTATTGAAGGTGCGTTGTCGACTATAGAAACGCAGAAAGATGAGTTGTCGCAAACTGCCAGACGGATAGTCAGGCTTGATAAAACAGGTAACGACACCAGTGAATTAACACTGGCGCTCACGCAGGACGTCAGCGAATTGCAAACCATGGCGTCCAGACTTAAGGAGTCTGTTGCCGGCTTTAAACTGGACAATGCTCAATCGGGTGTTACAGCTGAAGCCGGAGAAACTGACAGTGAGCAAGCTGATTCTCGCCAGCTCAGTGCTAAAGCCAGGAATAAAGTCGGTGACAAGGCCACTGAAAGAGCTGGTGAAGCTTCAGGAAAAAGCACCAGAGGAGAAGCTCCGCTTGCGTGACGGCTGGTCTTCATTCACGGATACCGAAGCTGACCATCGGACTCAGTCTGATAAGTTCTTTCAAGTGCGTGACCTGTTATCGGTACGTGTTGAAAAAATTGATGCAAAAGGATACTCCGCACCGTTTGCAGAGGAGCTCGCAAAGGACCTGTCCCGGGTCAGGCAGTCGCTTAGTGAATTTGAAAGTGGACTGCAGTTCACTGAAGATCTGAGTGCTGCTAATAAGTGGGTCGCAACCCGTCGTGATCATCGCAGTATCGCCGTATTGCATTTTTGCCTGCAGCGGCTTGCAGCTTATATTGCCGAGATTGCAAACACGGGCGAAGATAAACCGGCCATGCTGATTGTTGCTTTTAATGAACTGGCAGCGCTGCAGAAAAAACCATTGCTCAGCGAAAATTTATTAACGGTTCCCGAGAAGCATCGTGTTGATTTTCGTGAATTGCGATCTGATAGTACGGACTCAGATTCCTCGTCACCTGATAGCTACTTAAGCTTAAGTCAGACAATGCTGGGTGTTTATCGTGGTGAAAGCCGGGAAAAAAAATTACCCCAACTGGCCAGGTCTTTCGAACGCATTGCCGATCGAACCAAACACAGTAAAGCACGCGGCTTCTGGTTGCTGTGCAGTGCGTATACACAGTCTGTGGAAATTCCTGCCGGAGAGTTAAGGCCCGCGCTGTTCAAGGTATACAAAGAGATTGAAAGTGTTTTGGTCTACGCCACTGGCGATGACCAAACTCCGGTACTGGGTATGCAGCAACATGTTGATCAATTGCTATGCAACATGTTGTGTTATCTCTCCGACAGCAAAGAAAGTACACATCTTGCGGCTATAGATAAAGAATTTCTTTTTAGCCTTGTATTTCCTGAACTAAATCAACTGCCGCGTTCAACTCCTGAGCCGTTATCAGCATGGCTGCGGTCCGGTATTGCTGTATTGTCTGAACGGTTGCAACACTGCGCAAACGTACTTTCTGAGAGCGCTTTGCAGTCAGATGAGTCTGTCGGGGAGTTTCTTGAAGAAATTGTTGCCTTAAAGCGACTGATGGTCGTGATCGGTGTGCATGGTGCGCGCGCTAACCTTGCAGAGGTCGAGGGTTATTTGCGTGAATCTGTTTCTGTCGAGAGCATGAGCGCAAGTGCTACTTCATTGCAGCTGGTCGAACAACAACTGCTCTATCAGTTTCCGGGGATAGCGGAAACCACTGAACCTTCTGAGATAGATAACGAGACTGTATCTGAAGGTTCCATTAAGAATTCTGAAAACAATACTATCGATATCTCTACCACGGACTTTGGCGCTCGCTGTAACTCGTGTATCGATGTTATTCAGCAGTCTCTCGATACAGCGCTGGGTAGTTCTGGAAATTTAATCCCGGACAGCAGTGTGATCAATGCGCTCAGTAAGCTAATAGACAGCGTTTCTGACAGAGGCGTTGATGAGCTGACTGGTTTGTTAACGCCGCTGTCCAGTTTGTTGTCCCAGGCTGAGAACAGTACCTTGAATCAGTCGGAAACTTTGCTGGTGCAGGAAGCCATTATTGCAGCGACTCTTGGCATCGACTCTTTGGTTGGGCAAAAGCCCATGCCAGATCTGATTCATGATGTAACCGGTCGGGTTGAAAATGTTTTGACATCTGCCAGCCAGCGGTTGGGTAGCGGTGTGCGGCGTAACAGTGCACTCAGCGGATTTCTGGTTGAAGCAGAAGAGTTACTGCCACGTCTGTTTGAATTATTTCAGCGGCTCCGAGGTGCGCCTGATGGGGCCAGTCATCTGTATGGAGATATCAATCGACTGCTGCACACGTTTAAGCAACGTGCTGATGAAGCAAGCGAGCACGATCTTGCGTCACTTGTACACTATCTTGAATCTACTATTGTAGATTTAAATCAGAGTGACGCTCCACCGTCACAGGCTTTTTTTGATCTGGCGCTGGAATCGATTGAATGTCTCGATGAAGACATTGAAAAATTGCGCAACAGCGAACCCGCTGAAGATCGCAGTGATCTTATTGATCGACTTAAGCTTGCCAGCGCTGTGGCTCAGCAGCAGCCGTTACCCGATTCAGATTTGTATTTGCAACCCCGAGCGGATGGCTCTGTGCATATAGCGCCCGATCAGCCGGTGGAATATTCGGCCAGTGGTGATGAGCCCACGGAAGAAATATATAGTGTTGATCAAGCCACTGAAGAGTCGGGCAACACAGATGTGGTTGCAGACTCTTCTGACGAGAACTCAGGTGTAACCGTGCTGAATGACGCAGCCGGCAATGCAGCAGGAATAGACTGGCCACAACGTCTGCAGCAGTTAGAGACGCATTATGCAGCGATTAACAGCAGCCACAAGCAACTTCTGGAACTGCAAAGTAAGCTCGAGCATGCCCTGCGTTCAGTGTCTGCAGAGCTGAATAGCGCTACCGCTGCAGAGCACTTGCATCCGCTTGCAGACCAACTGCAGCAAGTGGTTAAAAAACAAACCACCGCAGTTCGGCAACTGGGTCGTGCATTTAGTACGGCATCTGCAATTGAGGCAGATCGACTGCTTGGCTCATTGAAAAACGCTGTAGCATTCAGCGCCAGAGCAAATGATTTGAAGGTTCAATTGCAATTCGACTCTAATCAGGTCGTCCTGCACCAAAGCTTGTTTGATCCGTTGTCAGAGGCACTTGATGAACTGCTGAGAGGTATTGTGGCTTATACGCTTCCCGGCAGATCTGAACAAAAAGCTACAGAACCAGTGGATAACTTGTCGAAACACTCAAGTATTACCGTGAGTGTGCAAAAAACCACGACGGCTACAATCATTGAAGTAGTCGATGACGGGAGTGGTGTGACAGTTCAGGGCGTTGAACAGAGGTCGGACAATCCGTGGCGGCAGGTTACCCGGCCTGAAAGACATGAAACAGACAGTCACCGACATATAAAGCGCCCAACGGTATGGTCACGGCAAACTGATCATCAGATAGATGTCAGTGGACTGGTAAATATCGCAACAAAATATGGCGGCAGCATGGCGATATGCAGTGACGATTCAGGTAGTCGATACCGATTATCTTTACCGGAGTTTACTGTCTCTCAGGAGGTGTTGGTGGTTGAGGTCAGTGGCCGCCAGCTGGCCGTATCCGTTGCCAATATAGAAAGTGTGGGTCTTGCCAGCAATCTCGACGCACTGGCGTTATCTCACTTACTCGGTCTGCATAAGCAGACAGCCTTCGATAATGCAGCGGGCAGCCACAGCATAGTGTGTAGAACGACATCAGGTTTACAGCGGTTTTTGGTAGACAATGTCATTGGTCAGCAGATCATTGAATTCGATTCTGCAGATCGTATTCTGCCAGATGTGCCGGGTTATAAAGGGGTAGCCACTGATGAATCAGGTCAGTTAATGCTGTTGCTCGACACCGACTACTGGGCCGAACAACAAGCCTGATCAAACCAACTGAATAACCTGTTAATCCTTGATTGGCGCTGATGCCTGCGCGTACTTTATTTAACGCAATAAAAAAGCCCGGTCTGTTCAGACCGGGCTTCGTGAGTTGATACGTTTTGCTGCAGTGTCAGCTTTCGCAAGTCGCCGTTAGTTCAAACGGGATACCCGTTGTCTCGGAAATAGCTTCATCGAAGTTGCCACGAATGACGACTTGCCTGGAGTCAACAGTGATCGACTCTGCCGGATTGGCGAGTGTTGAGGTATAGAACGCCTCTGGTGTGCCTGTGCCACCGACGTGCATTTCAACCCAGCCACCATTACCGTCGGCAGAGATCTCGAATTTGTCTCCGTTTGGAAGTACACCGGATCCTGCGTACAGGTGAACTTCTTCGTATATCTTACCGATATGGCAGTTGTTGACTGCGAAATGGGCAGGGCTGTCTTCTATTTTAATTGTGCCCATATTTTTTATTTTAGCTGTGAAACCCACGGTACAAAGGCTCACTACAAAAGCGGTTGTTGAGAAAATCAAAATGCGCTTCATGGCAATCTCGCTCGCTGGAGTTTTCTTCGGCGCGGCACGTGCCGCAACGGAGATGAATGTTATTACGTTGACATAGAAATGTCGAATCCACGTGACATAAACTATGTAAGTTATTGATTTAAATAAATAAACAGTGTTTCAAGAGTGTTGTTTTTTGCACAATCCAGCGTTGTATCCACCGTTCATTACCGCGGTGTAATGAGCTTTTGCTGGTTTTTTCGAGGGGAGTTGTGTGTCGCTGCTACCGGCTTAAATCTGGACAAAGTCCAGAAAAAGCGAATTATTAGAATCAAAATCACTATATGTAGTGTTACGGTATACGTAGCACTACAAGTGTATGCCTTTGTTACCGCACAGTCCAGCATTCAGCTAAGGCTGGATTTTATTCCGTCGTCTTTACATAACATTTCAGAAAGGTCGCTATATGTTGAGCAGAACCGAGACAAATCGAAGCAGTTGGTTATAGCAAGCGAAAATAGTTGATTGATTTTGTCAGGTAATGCTACATTTTAGGTATTCAGCAACCTCGGCGTCATGTGAAATGAGTGCAGAAGCAGAAAGCAGCGAAGCGAACGATGATTTCCCTGATCCATTAGTGTTCACGGAAGCAGCAGCGTTAAAAGTTAAAGGTCTTATAGAAGAGGAAGGAAACCCGGAGCTCAAACTTCGCGTCTTCATCTCCGGTGGTGGCTGTTCGGGCTTCCAGTATGGCTTTACGTTCGACGAAGACGTCAACGACGGTGATACTGCCGTTGAGAAAGAAGGGGTGAAGCTGCTTATCGACCCGATGAGTTATCAGTATCTGCTGGGTGCAGAGATTGATTACACCGAAGGTCTGGAGGGATCGCAGTTTGTTATTCGCAATCCTAATGCTACAACTACTTGTGGGTGCGGGTCTTCGTTTTCGGTTTAGCCTGACGGTTGTCTTTAGTCGGCTTCGCCTTGTTGCTCTCTAGCTTGATGTTTAGGCTTGTATCTCTGGCTTTTTGATCGTTATGTCGTGGCATCCATGCCGATCATAAAGTAAGAGCGACAAGCCAAAGCGACAAGCCAAAGCGAAAGAAAGAAAACCCCCAGGCGAAGCCTGAACAGTTTAGTGCGTAAGACTATAGATCATATAGTTAACACCCAGCCGATAGGCGGTTGATGTATAAGCTGATGCATACTCTTCCATGTCGGCGTGTTCCCACGCATCACCAAGGTCTACATTCCAGTTGATCATAACCATGACGCGGTCATCGTCATCCAGAATGGCACGCCAGGCAGGATTTTGTCTTGAGCTGTTGCTCTCGATGACGGTACCTGCTTTGCTCATTGGCCGCTCCCAGGTAGCACCATTGTTTAAACACAAGGCTCTGAGACCTGGAATCTGTACAAACTTATTGATGTCGAAGTGCACGTGGAAGATTTCGTGTTCTTTGGGTAATTCGACGATCTCTCGTTCGGGGAAAATCTTTCCCATCCACTCTTCGAACTTGCTCCACTGATAGCTGCCGTGAAAATCGTCAACCAGTAAAAAGCCACCGCGCAGCAGATATTCTTTGAGTCGGTCTGCCTCTGGCTG
>CAYLZS010000227.1:0-6162 GCA_964388065.1 uncultured Granulosicoccaceae bacterium | reverse complement strand
CGATTCTGGCAGAGGACAAGCACGCCCGGGTGGCCTGCGAGACTGTGTTTAAAACTGGCCTGGCCATGATCGCCGGGGAAATTACAACCACTGCCAAGCCTGACTACGAGCAGGTCATTCGCGAGACAATTCGCGAGATTGGTTATACCGATTCAGCAATGGGTTTTGACTGCGATACCTGTGCGGTAATGACGGCAATCGGTGTGCAATCGCCAGACATTAATCAGGGTGTTGATCGTTCGCGACCTGAAGATCAGGGTGCGGGAGACCAGGGCTTGATGTTCGGCTATGCCACTAACGAAACAGATGTATTAATGCCTGCTCCAATTACTTACGCACATCGTCTGGTTGAAAAGCACGCCGACTATCGTCGCGCCGGGGCAGACTGGCTGCGTCCTGATTCAAAGAGTCAGGTGAGTTTTAAATACACAGACGGAAAGATTGCGGGTATTGATGCAGTCGTACTTTCTACACAACACTCAGCGGAAACCAAGTTAAGTGATCTGCAGGAAGCGATCATGGAAGAGGTGATCAAACCAATTCTTGAACCTACCGGCTGGTTACACGCAGATACCAAGTATCATATTAACCCGACTGGTGCATTTGTTGTTGGTGGTCCAATGGGGGATGCAGGTTTAACCGGTCGCAAAATTATTGTTGATACCTACGGAGGGGCTGCACGTCACGGTGGCGGTGCATTCTCTGGTAAGGACCCGTCAAAGGTTGACCGATCTGCAGCATATGCCGGACGTTACGTTGCAAAGAACATTGTTGCAGCCGGTTTGGCTGATCGATGTGAAATTCAAATCTCTTACGCGATCGGTGTAGCTGAGCCGACATCAATCATGGTTGAAACTTTTGGCACCGGTAAGATCGACGATGAAAAGATCACAGCCCTTGTACGTGAACACTTTGATCTTCGACCATACGGTATTTTGACCATGCTTGATCTGCTCAATGCCGATCAAATCAAGTACAGAAAGACAGCGGCTTACGGACACTTCGGCCGCGAAAACGAAGGCTTCACCTGGGAGAACACCGATAAGGCGGATGCTCTTCGCAACGCGTAGTTTTATGGCCTGCAGCTGATGTCAGCTGCAGGCTTTACTTAACAGATTCACCTAACACATACAGGATTACCGCAATGGCACAAGCCGCAGAAAAACTGGATGGTGACTTCAAAGTCGCTGACATCTCACTCGCAGAGTGGGGCCACAAAGAGATTAAAATTGCAGAGTCAGAAATGCCTGGCCTGATGGCGATTCGCGAAGAATACGCTGGTAGCAAGCCACTTGACGGTGCACGCATTGTTGGTTGTCTGCACATGACAATCCAAACTGCAGTACTGATTGAAACACTGGTTGATCTTGGCGCAACAGTGCGCTGGTCATCCTGCAACATCTTCTCAACACAGGATCACGCAGCATCTGCAATTGCCGCTCAGGGTATTCCTGTGTTCGCATGGAAGGGTGAGACCGAAGAAGAATTCTGGTGGTGTATTGAACAGACTCTTGAAGGTCCTGATGGCTGGAAGCCAAACCTGATTCTTGATGATGGCGGTGATGTGACTCAGATCATCCATGACAAGTATCCTGAAATGCTTAAAGACATTAAAGGTTTGTCTGAAGAGACAACTACCGGTGTACATCGCCTTTATGAAATGGCACGTGAAGGTACACTTAAAGTACCTGCGATAAACGTCAATGATTCAGTAACCAAGTCAAAATTTGACAACCTCTATGGCTGTCGTGAATCACTGCTTGATGGAATCAAGCGCGCAACTGATGTAATGATTGCAGGTAAGATTTGTGTGGTACTTGGTTACGGTGATGTTGGTAAAGGTTGTGCACAGGCGTTCCGCGGTATGGGTGCAACAGTATGGGTGACAGAGATTGATCCTATCTGTGCGCTGCAGGCTGCGATGGAAGGATATCGTGTTGTGACTATGGATGAGGTTGCAGATCAGGGCGACATTTTTGTTACCACTACCGGCAACATCAACGTGATCACACATGATCACATGGCCAAAATGCAAAACGAAGCTATCGTTTGTAACATTGGTCACTTCGATAACGAAATCGATGTTGCCAGCCTCAAGCAATACGAGTGGGACAACATCAAACCACAGGTTGATCATATTATCTTCCCTGATGGCAAGCGCATCACGCTTCTTGCTGAAGGTCGTCTGGTAAATCTGGGTTGTGCAACCGGTCACCCAAGCTTTGTAATGTCTGCATCGTTTGCTAATCAGGTGCTTGCGCAAATTGAGCTGTGGGAACGTGCAGACGAGTACGAAGTTGGCGTACACGTGCTGCCAAAACAGCTGGACGAAAAAGTTGCCCGTCTGCATCTTGATAAAATTGGTGCCAAACTGACTGAGCTGAACACAGAGCAGGCAAAGTACCTGGGTATGGACGCAGCGGGTCCTTACAAGCCGGCGCATTATCGTTACTAGCATTCGACAGTGTCCGGGCAGTAAGCAATTCACTGTAGTTATGAAAAATCACAGTTGCGGGCCGTTAGTGCCCGCAGTCCGCGTTCTGCGCTGCTGAAGTTCCGATGAGCGATTGGAACACAAGCCGGAAAACAGTTATGCTCCGCGATTGGGCGATACGCCTGCCACACCTGCCGGAGTTCTGTAGTTACCTGTGAAGAATACCCAGATGCAGCAAGATGATGCTGCAAAGACAATGCGACAAAAAGTTTTTGTCAAAACGCACGGCTGTCAAATGAACGAGTACGACTCGGCCAAAATGATAGACGTGCTGGATGAGCGCTTTGGTGTCGATGTCACTGAGGATCCGGAAGACGCCGACATACTGTTGGTCAACACCTGTTCAATTCGCGAAAAAGCCCAGGAGAAAGTTTTCTCCCAGCTGGGTCGCTGGCGACCGTATAAAGAAAAACGCGATGACGTTCTTATTGCGGTAGCCGGTTGTGTGGCGAGTCAGGAAGGTGAGGCGCTACAGCAGCGTGCACCGTATGTTGATTTAGTGGTCGGGCCGCAAACCATTCATCGCCTTGCCGATATGGTTGAAACGACACGGCGTGAGAAACGGCCGTTAGTTGACGTTAGTTTTCCTGCAATCGAAAAGTTCGATCAGTTACCTGAGCCACGCATGGAAGGGCCCACTGCATTTGTATCGATCATGGAAGGCTGCAGTAAGTACTGCAGTTTTTGTGTTGTGCCTTATACCCGTGGTGAAGAAATTTCCCGACCCTTTGACGATGTGATTGCAGAGGTTGTATCTCTTGCAGAACAGGGTGTTCGCGAAGTTAATTTGCTGGGTCAAAATGTAAATGGTTATCGCGGCCAAATGGATGGCCAGGCAGATGGTGAACCACAGGACGGCGATATATGCGATCTCGCATTGCTTATATCAGTCATTGCCGCAATAGATGGAATTGAACGCATCCGGTTTACAACATCACATCCTATAGAATTCGGTGACCGCTTGATTCAGGCCTATGCCGATGTACCTGAGCTCGCCTCGTTCCTTCATCTGCCGGTGCAGTCAGGTGCTGACAGAGTGCTAACGGCAATGAAGCGCGGGCATACAGCAATTGAATACAAATCAAAAATTCGCAAGCTCAAAGAAGCGCGGCCGGGTATATCGATCTCTTCTGATTTTATCATTGGCTTTCCCGGTGAGACCGATGCAGATTTTGAGCAAACCATGTCATTGATAAAAGATATCGGTTTTGATCAGTCATTTAGCTTTATCTACAGCGCACGCCCCGGAACACCGGCAGCATCGCTTGAAGATGCAACACCTGCAGAAGAAAAAAAACAACGACTGGCAAAGCTTCAAAAGACTATCAATGAACAGGCAGCTGTTATTAGTCAGGCAATGGTTGGCAGCGTGCAACGCATATTGGTTGAACGCCCGTCAGCGCGAGATGAATCTGAGATGGCAGGTCGTACAGAGAATAATCGGGTGGTTAACTTCGCGGGTGACAGTTCACTAATTGGAAAATTTGTGGATGTTAAGATTACCGAGGCCAGACCCAATTCACTGCGCGGCGAGTTTGTGGAAATTAATGATCCGCTATTCTCTGCATCTTCTCTAACCTGATTCATTGTGATCTGCCCTGTATTTGCAGAGCAACAACTGTTTTAACAAAAGAGGATAATCACTAACTTGGCGACACTGGAATTTCAGCTAAGTCCGGACGACAACCAACGATTGGCAAATCTGTGCGGTCAGTTCGATGAGCATTTACGACAAATAGAAGGGCGGCTCGAAGTACAGCTGCATAATCGTGGCGGTAACTTCCGTGTGTCTGGTGAAGACAAAGTAGTAAAAAGCGCCTGTAGTGTTTTACAGGGACTTTACGATGCGACTGCTAAAGAAACCCTCACGCCTGAAAAGATTCATCTGTATTTGCAGGAAGCAAATCTGAGCGCTGACGATGACCAGCCCGAAAAAGGCTCACGTTCCGGTGCTGATATTGTAACCAGAAACGTTAAGTTGCGTTGTCGTGGCAAGAATCAGCAACAATATGTGCAAAGTATTCGCGATTACGATTTAAGCTTTGGTATTGGTCCGGCGGGTACCGGTAAAACCTATCTTGCTGTTGCCTGTGCGGTGGAAGCGCTGGAGCGTGAACAGGTACGGCGACTGGTGCTGGTGCGTCCCGCGGTTGAGGCCGGTGAAAGATTGGGCTTTCTGCCTGGTGACCTGACACAAAAAGTCGATCCCTACTTAAGGCCTATCTACGATGCGCTTTATGAGTTTTTGGGTTTTGATCGCGTTGCCAAACTGATCGACAGAAACGTTATTGAAGTCGCACCTCTGGCTTACATGCGTGGTCGTACGTTGAATCATTCCTGTGTCATTATGGATGAAGCGCAGAACACCACCGTCGAACAAATGAAAATGTTCCTGACACGAATTGGTTTTGGATCAAAAGCTATTGTCACTGGTGATGTAACGCAAATTGATTTACCCAAGCATGTCACTTCCGGGCTAAAGCACGTGCAGGGTGTTCTTGATGGTGTTGAAGGAATCGGGTTCTGTGAATTCAAGGCGCGTGATGTGGTTCGTCATCCGCTGGTGCAGCGTATTGTCGGGGCTTATAACAAGGCCGAAGGTCTCGACAAAAAATCAGATAAAAAGTGCTAGAGTACTTTGGTGTCTGAAGCCATCGAATCAATCAGTAACGATTCTGTAGAGGTTCAGCGTTCAGAGACGTTGTCCTGCGAATGTCCGTCTGATGACTTGCTTAGACAATGGACTCGAGCGGTGCTTGAGGTTTCTGGCAGTGAAGTTAAAACTAATGGCGATACAGCAGTGACAATCCGTATTGTTGATACGGCAGAGATCAGAGCCTCTAATCAGCAATGGCGGGGAAAAGATTCAGCAACAAATGTTTTGTCCTTTCCTGCGGATTTTCCCCCTGAGGCGGGAGTGAATTACCTGGGTGATGTTATGGTTTGCGCTGACGTTCTGATGCAGGAAAGCGAAGAGCAGGCTAAAACACTGAAAGACCACTGGGCCCACATTGTTGTACACGGGGTTTTGCATCTGCAGGGTTTTGATCATGAAAATACACACGATGCTGAAATAATGGAACAGCGGGAAAAGGAAATTCTCGCTACACTTGGGGTAGCAGATCCATATCGGGACGATGTTAATTCGTAAGAATTGTTCTAAATGTTGTTTCCGAAAACTAAAATAAGCTGGCTGTAATTGATGTCAGCAGTGCAGAGGGTTAGAAAAAGCTAATGGCCAGTGAGCCTGTCGAGTCACAGAAGTCTCTGGTGGAACGAATCCGTCAGGTGTTATATGGCGATGACGAACCGCGTGATGTAGCCGAATTGAAAACCGTTCTGCGTGAAGCGGCTGATCGTGACATTGTCGGTGTTGACACATTGCAAATGCTCGACGGTGTCTTTGATGTCGCGGCAATGCGTGTGCGAGACATCATGATTCCGCGAGCGCAAATGGTGGTGGTTGAAATTGATCAGCAGCTCAACGAAATACTGCCGACCATCATTGAAAGTGGTCACTCCCGATTTCCGGTTATTGGTGACAGTCGCGATGAAGTCGTTGGTGTGTTGCTGGCCAAAGACCTGTTGCGATTTTCGCTGCCGGGTAAAAAAGAAGCGAGAGAAGCGTTTGATTTACAATCTCTAATCCGTGAGCCGGTATTTACCCC
>CAYLZS010000226.1:0-10291 GCA_964388065.1 uncultured Granulosicoccaceae bacterium | reverse complement strand
ATTTGTGGTCTCACTTTAAGGGCAAGTACCGCTTTACGGAACGACGTTGTCGTACCACCGTTGCCAGACTCCTGAGCGAATGGAATTTCAACACCCTGTTCAATATAGGCTTCGTGCTGGTTGGCAGTAATTACACGAGGTGTGGAGATAACTTCACCGCGACCTTCAGCTTGCATTGCAGACAGTTCAAGTTCCAGCAAAGTGCCGAATGGAAGTGTCGCGAATGCCAGACCGATGCTGCCGGCAGAGTTGATAACAGGCATGTTAACGTTGAAGCGATCAGCGCCGAGGGTGCCGCCAGTGATCACTGCGTTTGCAGCATTTGAGGTACCTGATGTTGCAAACCCCTGGTCGTCGCCTTCAACTCCGTTACGAGTGATGCCGAAACGTGTACCGAACTCGCGGTTGAAATCGTCTGTAGCGATAACAATACGTGATTCGATCAATACCTGTCTGACAGGAACGTCGAGTCGTGTAACCAGTGAACGTACCTTGCCCAGTACTTCGGCTGTGTCGTTAACGAGTAGTGTGTTGGTACGGTCGTCGATAGTTACGTTGCCGCGCTCTGTCAGCAAGCCACCTGTTTCTGATTTAAGAATTGCAGCTACATCATTTGCCTTGGCGTAGTTTACCTGTACAAACTCTGTGCGCAGTGGCTCAAGTGCAATGGCCTGTTGCGCTGCTTCGCGTTCTGCAGCTTCGGTCGCTGCGATTTCAGTAGCAGGCGCAACCATGATGACGTTGCCAGACTCTCTTTTATCGAGGCCCTTGGTGCGCAGGATAATATCCAGTGCCTGATCCCAGGGAACGTTCTTCAATCGAAGCGTCAGTTTGCCACCAACGGTGTCGCTGACTACGATATTCATATCGGTGAAGTCTGCAAGCAACTGCAACACTGAGCGAATTTCAATGTCCTGAAAGTTCAAAGACAGTTCTTCGCCGTTGTAGGTTACCGGCTTGGGAGCAAAAGTCGGTGGGTTCAGCGCGTCACGTGATGTCTGTCTTGAATAGTCTATGCCACGATCACCACCGGCCGGATAACTCACGTCTTTCATAGGTGGCTTTGGTGCTCGAGGAGCCGGCTGCGGCGCACGGGTCGGTGTGCTCTCTACATACTCTTCTATTGGAGCACCGGTTTCGACTTTAAAAGACTCCTGGTCTTCTGGTGCCTTATGGTCGAGAGGCAGGCTGGAAGGAAGCTCTACTACCAATCCATCGTCTTCAAATGTTTCTGCAGTTTCTGTCGCTGTTTCAACTGCCTGTGTTGCTGCAATTGGCAACAGATCTGCCAGTGGTAGTTCTCCGCTGCTTGTTTGCAATAGCTCGTCATCGGTTACTTCATCAAGAAGTACTTCGGGTCCGAGAAACTCCTTGGCATCTTCGATAGTACTTTCGACAGATCCGTCGGCGTCGCTGTCCGCGTCACCATCCAGAGTCACGAGCAGACGATCACCGTCTATTTTTGTTTCGTACTCGGTCATTTCACCGAGCTTTAAAACCACGCGGGTTCTGTCAGATGTTTCAACGATGCTTACGCTTTCAAGATTGCCAACCCCAACCGGTACGACTCGCTTGTCGAGTGCGTTAGTCGTATCCATCAGGTCAATGGCGATTCTCGCAGGATTGTCGATTTTGAAACTCTGCGTATCACTCGAAGGATCACTAAGTTTAAAAGCGATCTGCTGCTGATTGCCTGGCAGAGTGGTGTAGCTTACGTCGTCGAGCGTTCCCGCCAGACTGTGTTGAGCCGCCAGTGCCTGTGCACCGATTGCGATAGCCAGCAACCGCAGCTTGCCCAGGTGTGAACCCCGGGAAGTGCCACCGTTGGCTGGTGTGCCGCAGTTTGTTGGATAATTCACCGTTTTTCTCCGTTGTATCGTCTTGTTCTTTGTGCTTAGCTGAGTAGGGTTAGCCATCAGTTATCTCCAGTATCCAGTTTCAGCTGTGCCTGGCGCTGTATCCAGCCGCTGATGCCATCGGGTATTAACTCAACCAAGTTAATTTCATTTTCAGATATGCGTGTGATTTTGCCGTGGTTCTGTCCGGCATAGTTGCCAGGTTGAACACGATGTAGTGTGCCTTCTTTATCCTGTACCAGTGCCCAGCTTGATTCGCGCTGCTTGAGGATGCCGACCATCTTTAAAGAATCCAGCGGGTAGCCTTCAAGCACTTCCCGACGTCGGCTATCACTGGGTCGCGGACCACCGGTGCTTGCTGCAACGACAGTAGTCGCCGAGGCATTATTGTTCTGCTTTGGTTTGAACGGGTCGCGTAAGCCAGACTCTGCATACGCTACAGTTTCATACTCAATAAAGGGTGGCAGAGGATCTACTCGACCTTGATGCTTCTGCTTTGTCTCAGCGACAAACTGCTGAAGGTCTTGCATTCCACTATCGCAACCGGCAAGTACTGCCGTAGCAATCGCTGCCAGCAAAGCCGCCCGGGCTTTTGCGATCATTGGTGTCGTTATACTTGTTTTCATGACGTTAGGCCTCATCATCATCGAGGTAGCGATAAGTAGTTGCGGTTAGATCCATTTCCAGTTTCTGCGCAGCTTCGTCACTTGAACCACTTCCATCGATTGGCTTAATGTTGATGTTGTGCAGAGTGACAATTCGCGGTAATGCTGCTAGTCCACTGACAAAATTGCCGAACTGATGGTAGTTGCCGGTAACCTTAATTTGAATTGGATACTCAACATAAAATTCGCGTGCAATTTCGTTCTTGGGTTTGAAAAACTCAACCTCCAGACCGGCTGCAACGCTTGTTTGAGACAGGTCGATCAGCAGGCTTTCAATGTCAGTCTTGTTTGGCAGTTGGCGCAACATGACGTTGAAAGTTCGCTTCATCTCACTGAGTTGCTCAATGTATGCTTCGCGGTTTGCAGCTTTAGCTTGCGTTTGATCAAACGTTTGCTTAAGCACTTCTTCCTGCGCTGCGACTTTATCGAGCTCAATAAATTTTGGCTTTATAAGAAACCAGATGCCGGCACCAATGATGGCGGCGAGAGCTAGCGCAAGAATAAAGACCCGTGCCGCGAGCGGTGCGGTTCCTATCTTCTTGAGGTCGCTAGCATCAAGACCCTGAAGGTCTTCAAAAGCTTGTCCAATATTCACGTCTGGCCCCTTAGATTACTGTTCTTCGTCAGCTTTCGCGACAGATTGCGATAAGCGCAACTTGAAGGAGCTGATGCCGTTTTCGCTATTCTGCGAGTTGATCAACTCCAGACCCGGTTGTTTAAACCAGTCAGAAGCGCCCAGGTTACGCATCAAAGTAGAGACACGTGCGTTGGAGTCGGCCTTGCCTTCAAATGCAAGGACGTCGTTTTTCTGTTCCATCGACTTCAGGAAGACACCGTCAGGTACGCGCTCTGCGAGTTCCTGAAATGTGTGTACCACTTGAGGCCGTCTGGCCTGTAGCTCCTGAATAATGTCCATACGAGCCAGCAGGTTTGACTTTGTCGATTCCAGCTCTTCGATCTCTTTCAGATCTTTCTTCAGGTTATCGATTTCAGTTTGCAGGAATTGGTTTCGTGCTTCCTGATGACTGACCTTGCCGTTGGCGAACTGCATACCGGCATAGACCAGTCCAGCTCCAACAACCGCGGTGAATAAAGCGCTGAGGCCAAACTGCTTGGCTTTCTCTGCACGCTCTTCTTCGCGCCAGGGTAGTAGATTAATTTTCGCCATCAGTCGAATCCTCTGGTGGCCAACCCGCAGGCGATCAGCATCGCTGGACCGTCAGATTGGAGTCGTTGTTGTGCGACACCTGAGGCGCACTCGATATTGTGAAAAGGATCGGCTTTCGATGTTGGTGTACCAATCTGGCTTTCTATTAACTCACAGATGCCTGGTATCTCTGCACAACCACCGGCCAACAAAATTTGATCAACGAAGTCGTTCTTGTCTGCAGAAAAGAAAAACTGCAGGAAGCGGTTAGCTTGTTGAACCATCTGATCCTTAAACGGGTTAAGAATCTCCGGCTCGTAGTTGTCTGGCAATCCGCCAACACGTTTCACACGACCGGCGTCTTCGTAAGAAAGTCCGAAGCGACGCATGATTTCTTCTGTCAACTGTTTGCCGCCGAATGGCTGTTCGCGTGTATAAACAAGTTTCTCTTCACGCAGAACATTAAGGCTTGTCATCGTTGCGCCAATATCGAGAACAGCGATAGTTTTGTCTGCCCAGTCAACGTCGGTTTGATCTTTGATCAGCTTGCACGTGTGTTCGATAGTGTAAGGCTCGATATCTACAACCTTGGCAGTGAGACCACCGATCTCACACGCTGCAGTTCGCTCCTCCACGTTTTCGCTGCGTGACGCAACGATTAGTACGTCATCTGATCCAGGCTCTTCCTCAGAGGGGCCAATGATCTGATGATCGAGATTAACTTCATCCAATGCGTACGGTATGTACTGATCGGCTTCGAGTTGGATTTGCGCTTCGAGTTCGCTGTCCTTCAATCCCGCAGGCATCTGGATCACCTTAGTGATTACCATTGCACTCGGAACGGCGACCGCGGCAAATTTGCGTTTTGAACCGGATTTCTTGACGGCGCGCTTAATTGCTTCGCCAACCGCTTCAACGTCCTGTAGGCTCTTGTCGTTCATGGCGTTCGCTGGCAGTGGTTCCACTGCGTAGCTCTCTACCTTGTAAGCCGTCTTGGACTTACTGAGCTCCAGGAGCTTGACCGATGTGGAACTGATGTCCAGACCGATCAGATTCGATTGTTTATTTCCGAAATTCATAATACTGGCGTGCACCCAGGCTGTTTATGCTCAAGTAATGATTAATCGCAAATTTGACTGTCATACTGAGAGCAAACTTGTTCTTAATTTTTAGTAAGTTGCAATCCTTTCCGCCGAAGCGGTGCTACAACTGTCATAATGCTGGTGCAAAAGACACTCCAAGTTTTTATGGCGTATTCACCAAAAGCGTTAAAAAGACCACAAATGGTGAGATAATCAACACACCTTTATGAACATTTCCCTCAATTCCTCCCTCGCTTGCGCGACAATTGACAGCTTTGACGGCTGCTGGAGTGCTCCACTTTGATCGGGCGACTATTCAAACTGTTTTTTGGTCTGGCTGTGCTGGGCGTTATTTGCGTCGGCATTGCCGGTGTGGTGATTTACAAGCGGCTGGAGCCAAATCTGCCGAATATTGATGCCCTCAACGACGTAGAGCTTCATGTACCGCTGCTGGTCTACTCCCAGGACGGCAAATTGCTTGCCGAATTTGGTGAAAAACGGCGCGAACAGTTGTTTATAGAGGATACGCCGCAGGTTTTGATCGATGCGGTCCTGGCGTCAGAAGATGATCGCTTTTACGAACACCCGGGCGTTGATTACCAGGGATTGGTGCGAGCTGGAATAAACTTGATAAAAACCGGCACCAAAGGGCAGGGTGGCAGTACGATCACAATGCAGGTGGCGCGCAACATCTATCTGTCACCGGAAAAAACCTACTTAAGAAAAATAAACGAGATTCTGCTGGCACTTAAGATTGAGCGCCAGATCAGCAAGGCATCCATCCTTGAGCTTTATATGAATATTCCCTATTTAGGGAACCGTGCTTATGGTGTATCTGCTGCTGCCAAAGTTTATTACGGCAAAACTGTCGACGATCTGACGCTCGCGGAAGCCGCAATGATCGCCGGATTACCAAAAGCTCCGTCAAGATACAACCCGATCGTGAATCCCGAGCGGGCGAAGATCAGACGCAATTACGTACTGCGTCGGATGTTTGAATTATCAAAGATAACTGAGCAGGAATTTAAGGATGCTTTGGCTAGTCCTGTAACCGCAACGTTGCATAAGACGCCAAGCGAAGTGGAAGCGAGTTATGTCAGTGAGATGGCACGGGCACAGATGGTGACCTGGCTTGGGCCTGAAGCCTACACCGGTGGATATAAGGTCTACACAACTATTGACAGCGGGCATCAGGCCGCGGCCAACAAAGCGTTGCATCGTGCACTGGTGGCTTATGAGAAACGTCAGGGCTTCCGCCTGCCCGGAAAAATGAATGCAGAAGACGCGCAGACGCAGGAAACCATTGACGAACAGTTAGCGGAATTGCCTGCGCACGGTGGTTTGAAGCCGGCCCTGATTGTGGCCACTGATTCACTCAGCGCACAGGCGGTGCTGATCGGTGGTGAGCAGGTTTCAATTGCGTTTGAACAAATGGAGTGGGCATCCCCGCGAAGTGAGGAAGATAAAGACAAACCTGCCTTCACAACTCCCGGTGAAATTCTGTCGACACTCGATATGGTTTATGTCGAGGCAGATGCCGCTGGTGTTTATTCTCTCGCCCAGATGCCTGAAGTTGAAGGGGCGTTCGTCGCAATGTCACCGCAAAGCGGCAAGATTATGGCGCTGGTTGGTGGTTTTGATTTTTATCGCAGTAAGTTTAACCGGATTACCCAGGCATATCGTCAGCCGGGCTCGAACTTCAAACCGTTTATTTATTCAGCGGCACTTGAACATGGCGATACACCGGCGTCCATCTATAACGACACACCGGTTGTTCTTGAAGACATCGTACTTGAGGATGAATGGCGACCGCGAAACTACTCAGGCCGTTTTTTTGGTCCCACCCGATTGCGTGAAGCGCTGGTGAAATCCCGGAATCTGGTATCAATCCGCGTATTACAGGAGCTCGGTATACCGCGGGCAATACGCTACGCTGAGCGATTTAACTTTGAGCCGAGAAGCCTGCCTAGAAACCTGTCACTGGCACTGGGCAGTGGTGATATGACACCGCTGCAGCTGGCCTCTGCTTACACAGTCTTTGCCAATGGCGGATATTCAACTCAGCCCCGATTTATAGAAAAGATTGTTGATAATGCGGGCGAGATTGTTTATCAGTCAGCAGTGGTGCAAACCTGCGAGACCGATGAAACCTGTGCTGAATTAAACGACCACAATAAAGGTATCAGCGCGATTGAAGACGTCGCCGTTGTTGTTGAGGTCAACGACGAAGATGAAGTGCTCGAACTGAATAAGCCTGAAGTCAGTTCGGAAGAATTTAGCGGTATTCCGACAGCACCTCTTGTCATTGCAGCGAAACGCGTTATCGATGAGCGCAATGCGTACATTATGCGCTCGATTATGGGTGAAGTAATTGATCGCGGTACGGCGCGCAGAGCAAAGGAACTGGGCAGAGGCGATCTCGCCGGAAAGACCGGAACCACCAACGATCTTTATGATGCGTGGTTTACCGGCTTCAACAACCAGCTCGTGGCCACTGCCTGGGTCGGCTACGATGAGCAACAATCTATGGGCGCGAAAGAAAGTGGAGGGCGCGCTGCACTGCCAATGTGGATAGACTATATGAGCGTTGCTCTCCAGGGCATACCTGAGGAAAACGATTTACAACCGGAAGGTTTAGCCACAGTCAGGATAGATCGCAAGACCGGAAAGCTCGCAACACCTGGTGCTGATGGTTCCTACTTTGAATTTTTCAGAGAAGAGAACATACCCACTGAGTATGCCGAACCGTTTGCGAATGTACAGCCGGTGGTATCTGAGCCGGTAGTTAATGTGAATAACACACAACAGCCCGTGACGCGTGAAACGGTTGTCACCCAACCTGTACCTGTCGTTCGGCCGCGCAAGAAGCCTAATGCACAGAAAAAAGAGGTTGATTCGCTGTTCTGACTGGCAGCGAGGTTAGAGATCGACGCGGTAGCAAACCTAATCAGGCGGCCCAGGTCGTTATCTAATGTCTAGGCCGTGGGTGGGTTCGGATGAAATGCCGGGCTAAGCTCGTGAACCGTTTCAATCATAAACTCAACATTGTCCGGATCAATGTGCTGGTGTATGCCATGGCCGAGATTAAATATATGCCGGTCGCCATCGCCATAGCTTTCAAGCACGCGTAAGACTTCTTCTTTTATTTTAGCTTTCGATCCGTACAAAACACCCGGATCAAGATTGCCCTGCAGGGTAACTTTGTCACTTGTTAACGCACGTGCGTCACGCAAATCGATAGTCCAGTCCACACCAACTGCATCGCAGCCACTGCGTGCGATCTCCGGCAACCACATGCCGCCGTTTTTAGTGAACAGGGTCACAGGTACATCCGGGTGTGAAGCTTTTAGTGCTTCAACGATTTCATTCATATAGCGCAGCGAGAAATTCATATAAGCCCTGGGTGTCAGAATGCCGCCCCAGGTATCAAAAACCATTAGAGCTTGTGCGCCGGCTTCTACCTGCGCTTTAAGGTATTCGATCGTGGTGCGAGTAACTCTGGCCAATAAACTATGCAGTGCCGGATCATCACCATACATCAACTTTTTTGTATGCACGTACTCTTTGCTGCCGCTGCCTTCGATCATGTAGGTGCCCACCGTCCAGGGGCTGCCTGCAAAGCCGATTAACGGAACACTGTCATTTAGCTCTGAGCGCGTTAAGCGAATCGCATCCATAACATAGCGGAGCTCTGTTTCGGGATCGGGGTTGGCGAGTGCTTCAATGTCTTTCGGGGTGCGTGCGGGACGTTTGAACTTTGGTCCTTCACCTTCAGCAAAGTACAAACCCAGGCCCATGGCATCAGGGACGGTTAAGATATCAGAAAAAATAATGGCGGCATCGAGACGGAAACGTCTGATTGGTTGCAGGGTGACTTCGCAGGCAAGCTCAGGTGTACCGGCCAGGGTTAAAAAGTCACCGGCTTTTGCACGTACCTCACGGTATTCGGGAAGGTAGCGGCCGGCTTGTCTCATGATCCATATTGGTGTGCGATCGTTCGGCTGGTTATTGAGTGCGCGCAGGAAGCGGGTGTTTCTGATGGAATGCATTGCTGGCCTGTTTTAAGTTTGTCCGTAATGCCGCGGTGATCAGCAGTCTGTGCGGCCCGGTGTAACCTACTTACTGGTTACATGTATAAGTACTAAACGTCGAGGTAGTTCAGAATTCCTTCTGCTGCATTGCGCCCTTCAAATACCGCTGTCACAACCAGATCTGATCCTCGCACCATATCACCTCCGGCAAATATTTTCGGATTCGATGTCTGGTGACTGTGAGTTGTGCCGGTATTGATCTCGACGCGGCCGGACTGATCGGTATTTATTGACTGTTCGCTAAACCAGTCTGCAGGGCTGGGGCGAAAACCAAATGCTATTAAAACCGCGTTGGCCGGTATGATCTCTTCGGTGCCCGGTACAGGTTCTGGTGATCTGCGACCGCGAGTATCAGGTTCACCCAGCTGAGTGGTGACTACTTTAACGCCAGTGACCTTATCATCACCGACAATCTCTATGGGTTGTCGGTTCCACAGAAATCTAACCCCTTCCTCTTTGGCGTTTTTAACTTCACGTCTGGAGCCCGGCATATTGGATTCGTCTCGACGATAAGCGCAGGTTACGCCGTCGGCACCTTGTCTGATGGCCGTGCGGTTGCAGTCCATTGCGGTATCACCACCACCCAATACAACAACCTCTTTGTCTTTGAGATCAATGAATGGTGAATCTGTCTGCCAGTTATGTTCTTCGTTTACGTTTGAGATTAAATAAGGCAATGCATCATAGACACCTTGCAACTCTTCACCCGGGAATCCGCCCCGCATGGATGTGTAGGTGCCCATTCCCATGAATACGGCATCGTAGTCGGTGAGCAACTGATCAATGGAGATGTCAGTGCCAATCTCAATACCGAGTGAAAACTTAACACCCATTTCTTCCATGATGGTGCGACGTGTAAACACCACTTCTTTTTCAAGTTTGAATGGAGGAATACCGAATGTGAGCAAACCGCCTATTTCGTTGTAGCGATCAAAGACTACCGGTTCAACGCCGTTGCGTACCAGTACATCGGCACAGGCGAGACCCGCAGGGCCTGCACCGATTACGGCGACTTTTTTACCGGTTGCAGTGACATTCGACATGTCCGGTCGCCAGCCCTGCCTGAGTGCTTCGTCGGTGATGTATTTTTCTATTGACCCAATGGTTACAGCGCCAAAGCCGTCATTGAGTGTGCATGCACCTTCGCAAAGGCGATCCTGTGGACATACACGTCCGCACATCTCCGGCAGGGAGTTAGTGCGATGACTCATTTCTGCGGCTTCAAATAGATTGCCTTCTGAAATTAGTTTTAGCCAATTGGGAATGTAGTTGTGCACCGGACATTTCCACTCGCAGTAAGGGTTGCCACATTCAAGGCAACGATCCGCCTGCACGGCAGCGGTTTCAGGATCGAACTCGCCGTATATCTCACCGAATTCAACAATCCTTTCCTCAACTGGTTTCTTTTCAGGATCCTGTCGAGGGGCATCCAGAAATTGAAATACATTTC
>CAYLZS010000225.1:0-1976 GCA_964388065.1 uncultured Granulosicoccaceae bacterium | reverse complement strand
GGCAACACAGATTGGTCTTTAGAGTATCCAGAATACTTTTGAAATTCACTAAGACCGTGCCCGGAAAACCTCTGGGACTCGGCCCTGAAAAGGAATATTCATCGGTATTGGATCAATGGTTACTTTGGAGTATTGCAAAGCATTGGTCAGGAACTGATGATTTCGACTATCTGGCACACATGGCAGATATCAAAATACCGACACTAACGATATCTGGAGTCGGAGACAGTTTTATAGCACCGACTTCCGGCTGTAAAAAGTTGCACGACAAATTAGCAAGCACTGATAAAACGTTTTTACTTTTGGGTAAAGCTAACGGTTTTTTGGAAGACTACACCCACGACCGTCTGATAAGTTCACGCAACGCTTCCACCGATGTGTGGCCGCTAATCGGTCAATGGCTTCTGCAAAAATACTGACTCGCTTCCGGCCTGCCGCTAACCGGAAAGTATTTCTCTGGTAGCTTCCCAAATGTTCTCAGTGATCTCGGTCGCAGAACATGTTTGAGCAAGCGCAGCACTCTGACCTGCCCATGCCTGCATGCCTGCCAAATTATTTTCTTTTGCAGCCGCTGTTCGCATTGCCTTTGTCAGCCCACGCTGTACCGGATACGGCGCGGGTTCCGGTGCGTCTGCACTTTCCATAGCCAGTGCATAATCGGTAGCAATGCTGCGACCTGCTCTGCCTGAGAACGCGCGTGTTAAGATTGTACCTTCGGGGCGTGCATCACCTATTGCATCTGACCATGCGCTCGCAATGCCAGATTCGGCAGCTCGCAAAAAACCGGTTCCTATTTGTACCGCAGAAGCTCCAAGCAGAAGCGCTGCCGCCGCAGTGCGGCCATCTGCAATACCTCCGCTTGCAATGATTGGTATGCTGACAGAATCAGCAATCGCCGGGACCAGTGATAACGTGCCAACACCACATCGCAGGGCATTGTCAGGTTCAAACGCTCCACTGTGTCCACCCGCTTCAAAACCCTTTGCAACAATAGCATCTGCACCTGCAGCTTCAGCCTGCATCGCCTCCTCAACTGTAGAGACGTTGGCATACCATCGAATGTTCAATGCTTTCATCCGATTTATATAGTCTGTATCAAACAATCCCATGATTGATGAAATAACCGGTGGTGCAATGTCGAGCAAGGCCTCACACTGGGCAGTGAAATCTGGTGGCGACTCATTGGCATGCGTTGCATCAACGTTGGGTCCCCAGTGATTTAAA
Organism: uncultured Granulosicoccaceae bacterium; assembly: GCA_964388065.1. Taxonomy (GTDB): domain Bacteria; phylum Pseudomonadota; class Gammaproteobacteria; order Granulosicoccales; family Granulosicoccaceae. Next base: position 752 of record CAYLZS010000225.1, on the reverse strand, counting down.
AACTCAGCGAGCGACGATTCGTGTTTATCGTTTCTAACCGGGGATTTGTCAGGTATCCACAGATTGATCTGAAACTGGCTGTTAGTTGCAGAGCGGAATTCGTCTGCCCATTGATGGATGTCAGCAGGCTCCATCAATAAAGCACCACATGCACCCATGCCTCCACCGTTTCCAACTGCTATGGATAACCCAACAGGACAGGCACCCGCCATTGGTCCGAGTAAAATGGGATAGCGTGTTCCGAGGTCTGCTGCAAATACTTCTGCCCTGCTTACTACCGAGTGGGTTACTGCCGAGTGGGAAACGCTGGAACTGCGTGTGGTGGTACTCATTGCTTATTACTCAATTGGGTGGGATCTGTCAGTCTACCCTGCTCGTCCCAATCATCCCATCCCGGGTATTTCATCCCCTTTTCATTCTCTAAGTTTCCGAGCCTTTCTTGCCATCCGAGAATAGAAAGTTCTCTGTTCTTTTTGAATTCATCGCCATCTGCATAGGAGAAGCCGTGACCCTGCAAACCATGGGTGAGGTAGGGCGACAGAACATCAAAGCCCATGTAGTAAAGTGACTAATGAAAAGACCATAGTATCGCGATTTCTATTGTGCCATCGTTATCAATATCTCCCAGTGGTGCAGACTCTCTGCCACCGAATTGATCACCTTCATTGATGCCATCTCCAAAGCTACCTTCGGTAGAACTTATGGTCACAGTTTCATCAGTATTGAGTGTGGATTCGCCGTTAAAAAACAGT
>CAYLZS010000224.1:0-8919 GCA_964388065.1 uncultured Granulosicoccaceae bacterium | reverse complement strand
GTTGTTCCTGCTGCTGAACTTGCAAAAGCTGCGTTGCCAGAATTGCAGGCATCATGGATATCAGCCATTGAAAAAGGCTGGCTTGAAAACGTAGGAAAATAGTCGGTAAGTTAACAGTTGCATTAACACCGGAGTCCAGTAAAGCCCACAACCGTTTCTATAGAGGCGGTTAAAAAGAATATTGGTCTCTGGTGTGGCAACGTCTTTATGTCCGACAAACTAAAAATAGGTTTACTGCTTTTCCCGGCGCTGAGCATAATTATTGTGCTGTTTTTTGGCGGGCTGCTGATTGGCCTGATGCGCAGCTTCAACTACATGCCCATCATCGGTCTCAATGAACCTGATCTGAGCGCTTATGTTTCAGTGTTCACCGACAAAGAATTCTATTTGTCGTTTCTGCTCACATTTCACATCGCTTTTACGTCAACGGTTATCTCGTGCATTCTGGCGGTCGGTGCCGCGCTGTTACTGCGACGACGCTTCATTGGTCGGGCGCTGGTTAATTTCCTGTTTCAATTAAACCTGACTGTGCCACACCTGGTAGGTGCTATCGGTATTTTGTATTTGTTCTCCCAGTCCGGAAGCTTTGCCCGGCTGGCTGCACAATGGGGCATGATTGCCGGGCCGTCTGATTTTCCAGCTCTGATATTCGACCCTTACGCGATCGGTATTATCCTTCAATATGTCTGGAAAGAAGTGCCATTCATAGGCGTCATAGTGCTTGCCAACATGCAGTCTATCGGTGAAGACTATGAAAGTGTCTCACGCTCACTAGGTGCCAGTCGCTGGCAGTCTTTCAGATATGTTTTATTGCCTCTGATATTTCCCGGTATGTTGTCAGCGTCAGTCATGGTGTTTGCGTTCACCTTCGGTGCCTATGAAATTCCGGCACTGCTTGGTGCTAACTTTCCCGCCGCACTGCCGGTGCTTGCCTATAGAAAATACACCGATGTTGATCTTGCCGCTCGCCCCGAGGCGATGGCCATGGCAATTGTCATCGCACTGCTCAGCGCCGTTATGATTTACTTTTATGTGCGCTTTTCGCGCCGTAAGGTAAGAAGCTGATGGAGCAAAAAACTACGCTTCTTGGCAGCAGCTTTCGATTTCTAACCGGTGCATTGTTAATCACCTGGCTGGTGCTGCCACTTGTTCCACTGGCAATATGGTCATTTGCAAAGGGCTGGTTTTATCCAAGTCTGCTGCCAAAGGCCTGGTCACTAAGAGCGTGGGAATACACGTTTTCAGAAACCTCCGGAGTACTTGACAGCTTATGGCTTACGATAGGTATTTCTCTGGCGGCAACTGTTCTGTCGGTCCTTGTTGGAGTGCCGGCGGGCAGGGCGCTGGGCATGTACCAGTTCAAAGGGAAATCATTTATAGAGATGCTGATCCTTGCGCCAATGATTGTTCCGGGCATTGCCGTTGTACTGGGCATTCACTCTATATTCATATCTATGGGTTTAACCAACTCTGTGCCCGGTGTGATACTGGTTCACCTGATACCGACTATCCCGTACATGGTACTGGTGATGGCTGGCATATTTTCCAACTATGATCCTGCTTTTGAATTGCAGGCACGTTCATTAGGGGCATCGCCGCTGAAAACGTTTTGGCATGTGACCTTACCGGCAATCATGCCGGGGATTATTGTCGGTGGCCTGTTTGCGTTTCTGGTTTCCTGGAGCCAATATATTTTAACCTTGTTAATCGGCGGGGGCAGGGTGGTAACACTGCCACTGTTGTTGTTCAATTTTGCCACATCCGGCCGTAACGATATTACCGGTGCTATCGGTATGATCTACATACTGCCCGGTGTCATCATTCTTATACTGACCGCTAAACATCTGTCTGGTCGCAGTGGTGCTGTGGGAGGCTTTGGCCAAATTTGACACACGTTTCTATACAAGATTTGACCAAAGTCTATCCCGGTTCGGTTGAGCCCTCACTCGATCGTTTGTCACTTGAGATAGCCAGTGGTGAGTTGACGGCTCTGCTCGGTCCCTCTGGCTGTGGCAAAACCACAACCATGAAAATGATCGCGGGTTTACTGACGCCAACGTCAGGTGAGGTGATGTTTGATGGTCGCTCTGTGCTTAAAGACAAGCCCGAGAACCGTGGGGTAGTGATGGTGTTTCAGAACTACCTGCTTTTTCCCTATATGAGTGTGGCCGCCAATATCGGTTTTGGTCTTAAAATGCGTAAGGTAGATAAAACCGAGATCGACCGACGTGTTAAAGACATGCTTGATCTGGTCAAACTGCCAGACCTTGGGTCCCGTCGTCCGAGTGAACTCTCGGGTGGACAACAACAACGTGTGGCATTAGCCCGTGCGCTTATAGTGCAGCCAAACGTACTGCTGCTCGATGAGCCACTATCGAATCTTGATGCGCACCTGCGGTTTGAAATGCGGGATCTGATTCGGAATTTGCAGCAAGATATGGGTATCACCACTATTTTCGTCACCCACGATCAGGAAGAGGCTGTGGTACTGGCAGACAAGGTTGCACTGATATTAGACGGTCGCTTAAAGCAGTACGATGTATCCAGCGCTTTTTATTCACGACCTGTTGATAAAGCCACTGCTTTGTTTTTTGGCGGACAAAACTTTGTCGAAGGGCATGCGAATGATGGTTTGTTTGATTCGGCTCTGGGCAGAATGCAACTACCGCCGAATAGTTTTAGCGGCCGTGGCACCCTGACAATTCGACCGGAAAATATTCGTATCGGTGCTGCGGATGATCAGAACTCTGTAGTAGCCTCTGTAACGCACAAAATCTATATGGGAACGCAAACACGGCTTCAATGCCAGGTTGGCGATAGTTTGCTGACAGTAATTGCCAACCCGAACGATGTGCACGGCTATGATGTTGGACAAGACATCGCCTTACATTTTCCACAAAACGCGCTTTGGGTATTGCCGTCATGATGCCCGTAAAGAACATTGTCCGGTTGGATGTAGCATTTTTTAGGTAATTAAACACAGCCCGGCTCAAGGTTTCGCGTATCGAAACAGGAGCCCGCTAAAGGAGGAATGCTTATGAAATACAGTGTGCATGCTGGTCTGTGGATGGCACAGTGGACCGACGAAATAACGCCCATTCTAAAAACTGTGGCAGACCTTGGTTACGATGGCGTAGAAGTCTCTTTACTGGGTATGTCAGACGAAAAAGCCGCTGCACTGGGAAAGGCAGTGTCTGAATTCGGATTAGAAGTCACCTGTTCCGACGGACTCTCGGCAGATAAGGATATAACATCCCCCGACGATGCTGTGAGAGATGCCGGTATCGAATATCTGAAGTGGGCCATCCGCACCACCTCCTTAATTGGTGCTCGCGGGCTTGCAGGTGTTCTTTATGCGCCATGGGGAGTTTATGATCCGGCCAACAAAGCCATTCGTGCCGAACGCTCAGCGGCTGCGTTTTCATCTGTTGAAAGCGAGCTGGAATCTTATGATGTTACCTTGGGGCTGGAAGCGATCAACCGCTTTGAAACCGATCTCGTCAATACAGCAGCAGAAGCCGTTGCCATGGCTAACGATGCGAATTCAAAAAGAGTTGGTGTACTGCTCGATACCTTTCATCTGAATATAGAAGAAAAAGATATAGAAAGTGCAATTACCAGTGCCGCAGACAAGCTGGTACATTTTCATGTTTCCGACAACGATCGTGGTGTTCCAGGCTCCGGCCACGTTCCGTGGGATAGCGTAAAGCGTGCGTTAGACAAAATTCAATACGATCAGTGGATTGTTGCAGAAATGTTCGTGATTGCCGGAAACCCGGCCAGCAAAGATCTGAATATATGGCGCAACATAGAACCTGAAGCAACCGATGCTGCTAAACAGGCATTAACTTTCATGCGGGGTCACTTCGGATGAGTGCCGAGTTTTACACGGCACTTGTTACGCACTTTGAAGGCCTTGAGCAGGAACTGAATCGGCTTGATGCAGCGACTGGTGACGGTGATCACGGGACTACACTTATGAAAGGACTGCGCGCCATTGTTGAAGATGGCAACAACATGCCCGTTAAAGCGTTTCGACGCGCGGCAGGTGGTGCCTCAGGTTCGTTGTTCGCACAGATCATTAATGCATTTGATCAGGTTCTGCATCAGGGAAAAGAGCTACCAGCATCCTTACAAAATGCAGCAGATCGAATTAACCAGTTGGGTCAGGCAGTGGCTGGTGACAAAACCATGCTTGATGCTTTGCTGCCGGCAGCGCAGACCGAAAACATCGACGCCGCTGTGCTTGCAGCTCAACAAGGTGCGGAATCAACCATTAACATGGTCGCCAAACGCGGACGCGCCAAACATGTAGAGAACGGCGGGGCAGGGCACAAGGATGCCGGTGCGACATCGGTTGCAGCGATGTTGTCTGTCTTTTCTCAATACTATCCTTTGCCAGAGACTGACAAGCGATGAAAAAACTCTTCAACTCAAAAGAGCGCATGCCAGACGACATGATCGATGGCTATGTGGCTGCATACCCCGATGTTGTTCAACGCGGAGTAAACCCGCGTGTGGTTCGTCGTACACAATTACGCAGCAAACAAAATAAAGTCGCTTTACTCATCGGCAATGGTTGCGGACACGAGCCCATCGCCATGGGGTTTGTCGGAGAAGGGCTGCTCGATGCCAATGTAGTGGGTGATGTATTCAGTGCGCCGTCGGCCGATCTGATCGCAGAGGGTATAGAAGAAGTCTGTGGAGAAGCCGGGGCGGTATTGCTGATCTCTCGTCATGAGGGTGATGTGATTAACGGCAATGCTGCTGCATTAATGGCTCAGGATGATGGACTCGATGTGCGACCGCTATTGATGTATGACGATATTTCATCAGCGCCAAAAGGAGAAGAACAGGATAGACGGGGTGCCGCCGGCACGATGTTCATTTATAAAATTCTTGGTGCGGCAGCCGAGACCGGTATGGATATAACAGCGCTGGTACAACTCGGTGAAGCTGTACGTGCTGAAACCAGAACTCTGGGTGCGGCGGTGACATCAGGTGTATCACCACTTACCGGTGAATCGATGTTCTCGCTTCCCGACGACGAGATTTATATCGGTATGGGTGTACATGGAGAGCCAGGTGTGAGCCGCAGAAAAGTCGGACCGGTACGCGACCTGGTGGCTTTTATGGTTGAGGAGATTTTGCAAGACAAAACGATCGATGCAAATACGCCTACTGTAGTATTAGTTAATGGTTCAGGTGGCACGACAATGATGGAGCTGCTGACGGTCTATCGTGAGGTAAGCACATTGCTTGAATCTAGAAAAATCAATTGTGTATCACCGATGATCGGTTCATTTTCTACGACTCAGGAAACCGGTGGATTTTCCATATCACTGTTTACACCGACGCCAGCAATGCTTACGTACTGGCGCGCACCGCATGCGTCTCCACATTTTCCGGCTATATTTTCCGGAGCAACATAGTTATGCAAAAAGGACTTAATAAAAAGACTCGAACATTTCATGGTGTTGCAATCGATGCCGGCAGCGGGCTTGAAGCAACGCTTCGCGAGGTCAGGGGTGACAACGCAGCGCCGAATGATCTGGCCGTCTTTAAACGATCTGTTCTTGAAGTGCTTGGCGCAGGCGCCAGCACAGCACTGGTTGATGCGCAGCTTGGTTCCGAATTGTTGCCTTATTATCCAAAAGGTTGTGCACCTACGCTTGCCTACGAAGCAGATGTTTATCATATATCTGACGAAGATCGTATCACCGTTCTGCCAGAGCACTTAAAGCCTTCCGACTATGCAGATCTGGGTGTCGAGCAACTGAAGTTTTTTATTTATTATGCGCCCGATGATAAGGCAGATCTAAATGCCAGAAAGCAGGAGCTGGTGGCAGATATCGGGCAGCAGTGTAAAGACCTGAATTTACGTTACCTGATGGAGCCTCTGGTATACCACCCGACAATAGAATCAGGTACACCCGAGTACGCGCGTATAAAGCCCGAATTAGTACAGGCGGCAACGCAGCTTTTTGCGGAATCTCGATTTCATGCAGACGTACTAAAAGTGGAAGTACCGGTTGACCTTAACTACGTTGAAGGTTTTGGTGAAGCACACAGAAGTCGTGAAGAAACACTTGAAGCGTTTCGTTTTGCTGCAGCACCAGCCAGTCAGCATGAATTGGTCTATCTGAGTGCCGGAGTATCATTTAACTGGTTTGAGGCTTCATTGCAACTCGCCAGTGAAGCAGGTGTTGAATTTGGCGGTTTTATGTGTGGCCGTGCATTGTGGTCTGATGCAGTAGCCGTTTTCGGCGCCGGTGGTGAAGATAAACTACGGCAGTGGTTAACCGATGTTGGCGTTGCTCGATTGGAACGTCTTATAAAAGCACTGGATTGAACAGCACTATATATAGTCACTTATATCACAAGTAATAACAGAGAGCTGGCGGACACATTATGTCGAACAAACTCACCATAGGTCTCATTCGTGCGTCGCTGCCCAGTTACTTTCCTGAAAAGTATGATGTCTGGTCTCGCGCAGAAACTGCTTTGTCGAAACTGTGTGAAGAGGAGTCTGCAACGCTGTATGTTGCTCCCGATATTCCTATGGATGCACGCGACACCCAAAACGCACTGGACAAGTGTGCAGCAGCAGGTGCTGACTTTATATTGTGTTTGCATGGTGGGTTCAGTATGGGTGATGTTGCAAGAACAATTGCAGCAGCACCGGTGAAAGCCGGTTTCTGGTCGGTACCAGAACCGGTTAGAACCGGAGACATTCAGTTAAACAACTTTGTCTCTTTGAACATGTCACTCTCTATTGCAAGGCAGGTTCGCAATCTATGGGAACGCCCGGTTCAGTGGTATCACGGGGCACCGGAAAGCGCTGCGTTAGTCAGCAAACTACGTACAACAATAAAAGCGCTTAACGCAGTAAAACAACTATCGCAGTCTCGAATTGGCGTCATTGGTGGATTAGCGATGACTTTTTATAATATGGAAGTATCAAGCAGTGCGCTTCGTTCAAGAATTGGTGTTGAAGTCGCCAATCACGATATGCATGAGCTGACACAGCGCATGGATAGCATAGAACAGTCCCGAATCGATAAGGAGCTTGCAAACATGAATGCTGCAGCGAGTGTCGAAGGTGTCAGTGAAAGCCAAATGGCATTACAGTCCAAAGCGGTGCTGGCAATGCAGGATATCAGCAAAGAAAATGATTATGCAGCACTGGCTGTGAGCGACTGGCCGGCATTGCAGGATTACCCGGGAATGCACCCTGGCGCAGCATTCACCTGGCTGGAAGAGAAATACAATTTACCCGTAGCCTCCGAAGGTGATGTTTTAGGTGCAGTAACCCAGCTGGTGGCACAATCTATCAGCGGTAAAGTCGGCTATTTACTGGATATGACAGAACCCGATCTGGATGCCGGCCAATTGTTGGTGTGGCATGGTGGTGGTGGCCCTTTGTATCATGCCGACAGCAAAGGTGCGCGATGGATAAACCACCCGATGATAGGCCGAGGCACAGAACAAGGGCCAATATACGGCGCTATTGCAGATCTGGTCTTTAAAGATGGCCCCGTTAGCGTATTCAGGGTTGCAAGAGATGCCGGTGCATTATTCCAGATGAACAGCACGGTATCTGGTCGTGACCCAAGCGGATTCGATGGTGTACGCGGGTGGCTGGATCAATTCTCAATGCAGGGAGAATCGTTAACCCTTGAGGATGTAGTCAACACTGTGATGGCGCATGGTTTAGAGCATCACTTTATACTCGTGCCAGGTGACATATCCGCTGTTTTAGCCGAATTTGGCTCCTGGAGTGGAATGAAGACACTCAGCGCGTGTGCTGTTAAAGACGGGTTGTGTGCCGAGGACTATAGTTGAGGTTATCGGGTGATTGAATCACCCAATATATGTGAGTTTATAAGCGTCGTTTTACCGAGTGGTTTTAAGCCGAAAAAAGTAGTGTTATATCAGTCTGTTTAGCGGGGTTAAAACAACAGTTAACTGCGACTTTATAGGTGTGTTTATAGAGTGATATACAGGGTGGATAACCAGGGACGAATAGCATCGAAGTTTGTCACCCGAAAGTCGGGGTTTGTCTTCTCTTCTCGGATTAGTTGCGTCTTATCTATCGCATCCTGTGTATTCATCGTGTCTTTACCTTCTTCAATCACTCGAACTGCTCACAGATAACAGATTCCAACCAACAATAATGTTTCGTAAAAGTCGAGATAGAAGAGCGTTCAAAACGACTCAAAATCGTGTCGAAAAAGAGGCGTTTATCACGCCATATTATGCACTAGTTGTTCGGTCAACTAGCAATATAAACGTGTTGATATACGCGCTTTAAAATGCGGTCAAAAATGCTGTTATTTCTACCCTGAAATTGGCTATAAACACCCTATTTCAAATACTATAATAACGCGCATAATATATATTATGTTAAATAATGGATAGACTTAAAAGGTAGGTATTCCCTACGTTTCAGCCTGTTATTGGGGTAAAAATTCGGTATTTTGAGTACTTAATATGATCAGTTTTATGTGCAGTTAAGGTGTTTTTTATCGATGCAGTAAACGTGACCATAAATCGGCTTTAAAACACCCCCAAATGGCACCGTTTTGGGTGATAAAAATGCACGCTTAGTGTGGTTTTTGATGATGTGTTTAAGGACTGGTTTAGGTGTGTTCTACATAGCCTGTAATTCCGACATTAGATGAATCTGATTTAATGTAGATCTCCCTTCTGTCGATCTATTCCAGCACCTGGATCTACTCCGGTTCTCATTCGATATGTGATTTCTTTGAGCAATATTCTGATACATCAAATGCCGCAAAAAAAATGCGCGAATTGCTCGCTTTTTATTCGATTTAATAGCGGCTTAAACAGTCGTTTATTCATACGATTATTTGTTGGTTTTTAGCACTGTTTAAACGCGGTTTTTTGTCAGTTTTT
>CAYLZS010000223.1:0-4827 GCA_964388065.1 uncultured Granulosicoccaceae bacterium | reverse complement strand
GTTTTTGTGTTGTTCCACTGTGACCGAAAGTCGCGTGTGCCGCGTTCAGTGATCGTCCAGGGGTTTGAGCATTGTTCTATAAACAACGGATCGATATTGGCCAGTGACATCTGGAATCCGACCCACTGTCGTGATTTGGTGAATACCACGGCGACATCTTTATCAGAAATTGGTGCGTTGCGTTCTTTATAGGATAAGACCGCCCTCGCCTCCTCGATCGGGCTCAGTCCTGAATGGTTGGTGTTCTCTAAAATTGCCAGTTCATGAGCTTCATTGTCAGATACTCCGTTGGCAATAATTGCCTTCACTTTGATACCGAGATGCAGTGCGACCTGACGACGTCTTGATCCATAGATCAATTCGTATCGGCCATCATCTTTTGGCCGTACCATGATCGGCATCTTTTGCCCGGCCAGCGCGATACCCTCAACCAGCTTCTGAAATTCTTTATTGTCTTCAGATAACCATGCCTGCTGACGGTGATTGATCTCGTCACTGAAATCGATGTCTGCAGGATTGAGCTCAACAATATCGGATTCGGTCGCATCGCGTTCTGAGCGTGCCAGTGAGGTCAAAGCACCAAGATGGGTGTTGACTCCCCTTTTCGCTTTGACGGGCTTTTTTTCAATCGTATTGCTACGACCCAGTACCGCGCTCAATGCTGTATTACCCATGACTGACCTCCGGTAGTTCTGATGCTTTACGAGTTGTACCTGCCAACGCGTTGATGTCCCCGATGACTTCATCAAACAGATAATCGAGCATGGTCAACGCTTTCTTTCTGGTGGCACTGCTGTTGATCGCTGAGCGTTCCTCATAAATGGTATTGCCGTTCTCATTGGTGTTACTGATCTCGGCCAGGTTGGAAAACGGTGTCGCATAAGTGGTTGGATAGGTTTGACGAATCAACTCTGCGAAGTTTCTATGGGATTGCAACCGGTGATCGTACTGAGAGATCAGAAATCGCCGTGCATGTATCTCAAGTGGTTTGTCCGGCACGACGGCCAACAAACTTTCAAGGTAATCACGCAACGTATTTTCATACCCAGTTGAGGAACAGATATCGGTCATCGACGGTGCGATCGGTGAGATGATCAAGTTCGATGCGATGGCACATCGAATGTTGGTGAAGGTCACCGTGGGCGGTGTGTCGATGATCAGCACATCGTATTTGTCTTTAAAACCCGCCAGCGTTTCTCGCAACATCCAGAACCGTTCAACGACTTCTGTCTGTGAGGTCGAGTCCCCGGCTATGCCCTGCAGATCCATGATTGAAGCACCCTGACAGCACGGAATAATATCCAGTCCATGCATGCCCGTGGCAATCGCCTGATCAGCCAGGTTGATGTCGTGCCCCATCATGAACGGTGCGATGGTGTCATCGGGTTCAAAGGCGATATCTGGATTCACCGCTAATAAGATCGAAGTGGCGCTTGCTTGAGGATCAGTATCGATGAACAGCACGCGCTTGCCTTCGAGCACCAGTTTCTGAGCCAGGTACACTGAAAAAGTTGTTTTGGAACAGCCGCCCTTACCTGACATCACAGAGATCACCGGCAGCGTTTCAGGCGTTTTTCGCTCCGTGGTTGAATGACGGATACGCTGTATTTGTTCCCACGTATATTCAAATTTATTGGCAACTTTGTCTGGCTCGATATCCAGATCGTTACTGACCTGAATCAATTCTCTAAGCGAGATGTCGAGCATCTGCATGACATCGGTACGTTTCCAGGTACGGGCAAACGATTTGTATTCCTCATCACCACGGCGTGCTGTTAGCACGGCCTCCACAGTGCTTCGACTGTGTTGTGAGGTGACGTTTAGCGTGTCCAGCAGAGACTCAGTCATGGTCGTTTTCTCAGGTCATCAAGTTAACGATGTTATGCCTGAAGAAATTGCAGAGTGGTTTCAAATGCGAAAGAAATCACGGTGCTACCATGGTAGCAGGTGTGGAAAGCCCTGTACTCAAGCACTGTTTCTGACTGTCACTGCAGGGGCGTTGGGCTTTCTGAAAGCGCAAAGTGCTACCACGGTAGCACTCCAATCAACTCAGCATTCCACCAGGTTTTTATAGATCTCAGAATCGCGAATAGACTGATCATGTTTACCCTGGGTAGGGAAGTTTAGTTATCGCACCGCGGCTCTAACTGATTCCCAAGCCCTATTTTATTTCTCCTGCTTTTTCCCTTTAGCTTCTAACAAGTGGTCTTTCGAGATGTTGAGCACCTGTTGTTTGACCGAAGCTTTGTACGCTGATCATTGCAGGCATGCCACAAAGACAACTAGTGTCTAGATACTATTTATACTTCATGGTTGAGAACACAGGGTTACCTGCATGAAGCAAAAAATAGATGGTCGCAATCTACGAAGGACCGGGCGCACTGCGCAGTTAGCCACCAAGGTGCGGCCAGAGATAAAGGACATGATCTATGAGTTGGCTGAGTCCTGCGATATGGCGATCAATGAAATTATCGAGGCCTCAGTTGAGGCGATCTATCGCGAAAAGATGGCAGGCCAAAACGCTTCTGTGGATAAGTTATCCACAGCTGCAGAGTAGGGGTGTTGTTTCAATAGGGAATCTCGGCAGGGGGGTGTTGTTTTGGTAGGAAAAGTGGGAGCAGGGGTGTTGTTTTGGTAGGAAAAAATGGATAAGGGGTGTTGTTTTGGTAGGAAAATAGTTTGTAACTTACTGATAGTAAAAACGAATTCGGGACCTAATAGTGTAATGTTTAATAGTGAAATGCTTAATATTAAAAATGCATTAATAGGAAAAATGCATTTAAAAAAAATAGACCAGGGATCTTTGTCGCTGAGCTGATGGAAGAGTTGAATACCACATCACTATCGTTTACTGATACGCAGGTTAGCTGTGATCTGTCCAAACCTGAAATGCCGGGAGATGACAGCAGCTACTATGATTTTGATCTAGCTGAATTTCCGTGGGCGATATTTTCCCGCTCTGACCGACCGATTGGCAATGGGCCGATTGTCTACGAAGACACGATCATTCATCCGGAGTCAGGTGAGGAAGTTGTACGTCGATTTGAAACTTACCCGTGTCCGGAGTTTGGCCATGCGACGTCGACTACTTACGAGCTCGCCTACATGCTGATCCAGCTCTACATTGGCGATGACTGCCACGGTGATCGAATCACTTTTGGAAGTCTGGCGAACCTTGCCCGGATGCGCGGCATCACGGTTACTGGACCGAATCTGAAATCCATCAAACGTGATCTTGAAATCCTCGGCGGGATGAAAATCAAATCCTATAACGCGTTTTGGGATGCTGACAAAAAAGCCTATGTGAATATGCTGGGATGGAGATTCTTTGGTCCATCGGTGTACTTCATGCCGACACCCCGGTTTATGTTGCAGGAAGAACTGGCGTTGAGTTATATCGAGGTGTCACCGCTGTTCCAGAAAATAGCGAAGACCCGGGGACTGTTCGGGCTTGGATTTGCGCCTGACTTTTTCTTCTCATTGAAGCCACTTGAGCAACGGCTGGCGGTGTATCTGGCGAGACGATTTAAATTCCAGAAATTCGTTAAGCACGGGGTCGAGAAGGTCTGTACCGCGATCCCGATCACTGCCAAACGTTCTGACAATCGACGGGCTAAATTGAAAGAGGTGGCCGAGGGTTTGTTGAGCAAAGGCTATCCATTGCTGGCAGATTATGAGGTCGAGAAAAAGGGTAAAGAATGGTTTATTCATTTTAGGCGAAAGAAAAAGCCGACACCTGACAAGCCGTTCTGGACACCGAAAGATTTCACGCAGATGACCGATGATGAGCAGGCGGTGATTGCTGAGATCGTGGCCCTTACCGGTGATGACAGTTCACGGATCTGGTTTCTTCGTTGTTTGCGCGAAATTGGTGAACAACCTATGCGTCGGGCGATGGGGAATTTTAAGGAGCTCTATATCCAGGAGAAGCAGCCCATCAAGAAAACCAAGGGGGCAGTGTTGACGGGTATTGTTCAGAGTATTGCCTCTGAGATGGGTGTTGAGGTGTTGAGAAAGCAATAACGGTCAAAGGTGAGCTTTTTCGAGCAGGGCGGCTGCGGTCATTTCGAGCGCCTCTGCGATTTTTACGATGTTGTTGAGTGTGACGTTTTTTTCTCCTCGCTCCAGTGCCCCGATGTAGGTGCGATGCAGATCGCACACGGAGGCAAAGTTCTCTTGTGAATATCCAAGGCTCAGTCGTGAGGTGCGAATCGTTTTCCCTAATTTCTGTTGCGCTTTAGATGGACCTGACATGTCCAAATCGTGATTGAATGAATACTATAAATCGACACTCTACGAATAGCATTTTGGCTGATAATTGTTATTATTCACCATTGGCATGGTAGATCAGATCAATGTTGAAAATTAGGGCAGGGCGACTGGATAAGGCTTCTGAGGAAAAAGGGGAGAATCAGGTCAGTATTCCCCTCACAGACGCGGAATTTGCAAATCTCAAGGTGCTTGCTGGACGAGTACCGTTAGCAACTTATGTTAAGCGTCGGTTGAAAGACGATACCGATTTGTTTCAATACAACCTACAAACACTTACTTTTGCGGGCGATACGAGACGTGCGGGTACATCGACACCACGTGCTGTTACTCCCAAAAATTCCAAGCGAGAGCCTAAAAGAACGCAGCGAACGTTTTTTTTACAGCGTAAGCACTCAACGACGTACGATCATATTGTTCTTAAGATGAAAGGTAGGATGAAGGGTCCGGCGCTCGCTGAAGAGGCCATTGAAATGCTGGCAAAAAAATATGGCGTCAACCCAAAAGATTTCTAAGTCGATTTGTTTTTGTAGTAAAGCAGGGGAGGGCGATGCCTGT
>CAYLZS010000222.1:0-10707 GCA_964388065.1 uncultured Granulosicoccaceae bacterium | reverse complement strand
CCCTAAGAGTCACCACATTGGAGCTCTAAGCATCAATGCACCGGGAAATCACGCTAGACATCTACACCGCAACCGGCGCTGCAATAGCACCGTGAGATTCATAGTCCGGCAAATCCAGATGCTCAATCCGGTAGTCGAATAACGATTCAACGGACTGGTCAAACGCAAGCGTCGGAAACGGAAGTGGTGTTCGCTGTAACTGCTCCCGCGCCTGATCGAGATGATTCTGGTAAAGGTGTACGTCCATACCGAACCAGACTATCTCCCCTGCTGTATAACCGCACTGCTTTGCCAGTAGATGGGTCACTAAAGCAAGATTGGCGATGTTAAATCCCAGGCCTAAAAATGCATCTGCGCTGCGTTGTACCATGCCACCGTTAAGCGTATTGGTATTCTGGTTTACATAAAACTGATAGTGCTTGTGACACGGTGGCAGGGCCATCTGATCGAGTTCGGCGACGTTCCAGCCGTCCCAGATTATTCTGCGTGATGTCGGGTTGTTTTTAAGATCATCAATTACCTGCTGTACCTGATCTATCTCACCGCCATCTGCTGTTTTCCAACGCCGCCACTGGCTACCGTAAACCGGGCCGAGATCACCCCACTTTGTAGCAAAGTCAGTATCACTGAGAATTCTTGCTTCAAAATCTTCGTACGAGATATCGGAGTTGTTTGCTTCGCGATACTTTTTTAGCGGCCAGTCAGTCCAGATTTTTACGTTCTGCTCGAGCAGCTCGCGGATGTTATCGCCACCACTCAACATCCATAGCATTTCTTTAAAAGCCGTTTTCCAGTACACGTGCTTGGTGGTAAACACCGGAAACCCGTCGCTCAGATTAAAACGCATCTGATGCCCGAACACAGCACGTGTGCCAACACCGGTACGGTCGATGCGTTCATCGCCGTGATCAATTAATAACTGCAACAGATTAAGGTACTGTTGCTCCGGATGTACTTCAGTGTTCATAACTCGTTGTCCACACGGTACGGTTAGCTGGCAGCTTCTGCTTTGCCGGCATTCTTATGGGCACTCCAGATTAAAAACAAGCCATAGAGAATCATCGGTATGCACAACAGCTGACCGCGTGTGAGAAAGTCAAACGCATCAAAACCGATATGACTATCCGGCTGTCTGAAGAATTCAACAAAAAAGCGCAGCACACCGTAGGTCAACATAAACACTCCGGACACAGCCATTATCGGGCGCGATTTACCGGCGTAAATCCAGACCACCAGAAACAACACAACGCCTTCAAGAAAGAACTGATACAGCTGTGAAGGATGGCGCGGCAGATCGCCGCCACGTGGAAACACCATACCCCACGGTACCTCTGTGACCCGACCCCAGAGCTCACCGTTGATAAAGTTACCGATGCGCCCGGCACCTAGACCAACAGCTACCACCGGTGCCACAAGGTCTGCGACTTGAAAATATTTGCGTCCGCGACGCCAGGCAAATACACCGATTGCAGTAAGTACACCGAGCAGCCCGCCGTGAAATGACATGCCGCCAAATAACAACATCCCGGGGTTCTGCAGGAAGCCTGTAAAGTTATAAAATAAAATACTGCCGAGACGCCCGCCGACAATTACCCCGATTGCACAATAAAAAACCAGATCAGCAAGATCATCCTTACTGAATGGCAGGTTGCGTCGCTTGATGTGGAGATTGGCCAAAAACCAGGCGGCTGCAAATCCGACCAGGTAAGTAATGCCATACCAGTGGATTGAAATCGGGCCAATTGAAATTGCAACCGGGTCGATATTGGGATATTGAAGCATCAGGTTTTCTCTTTGGCGAGCTTGTCGCGGCATACCAGGTGCAATCTGCAGCGAATGATGTGTGTAAATCAGCCACTGCTATGATCGGGTCCGACACGTGCGGGTTACCAGTGAACGAATTATAACCTGCCCTGATTGCGACGGGCATAAGATTGATGCCGGAAGCAGATTGTCATTCTGAGAGGTAGCGAACTATCGAACCAGCCGTGCAAAAATCGCCTTCAGGTACTCCGTTTCAGGAATAGCAGCATGCACCGGATGATCCGGCCCCTGATGACCTCGTGCCAGCACCTGCAGACCGCAGCCCGAACTGCGGGCCGATTGCAGCATGACACGCTGCAGATCAGCTTCATTCAGATGGTGTGAGCAGGATGCCGACACCAGCAGGCCGTTTTCATTCAATAGCTTTACTGCCAGTGAATTAATTTTTCGATACTTCTCAGTGCCGTTGCGTTTGTCTTTTGCACGCTGAATAAAAGCTGGCGGGTCAAGCACAATAACATCGAATTTTTGACCAGAATCATCTTTAAGTTTTGCCAGGCAATCTGCAACATCGCCTTTCATCACCGAGTATTGCGAGTCATCAAAGTTATTCAGCATTGCATTGTGCCGGGCACCATCACATGCTGCCTGAGAACTATCAATGGCTACAACTTCTGTTGCACCACCGGCAAGTGCATTGATACCCCAGGCACCCAGATAACTAAATGCATCCAGCACCCGCTTTCCCTGACAGTACTTCTGTAGCAATAAACGGTTTTCCCGATGATCATAAAACCACCCGGTTTTCTGGCCACCCTTTATCGGCACATCAAACCCGAGGCCGTTTTCTTTTATGGTAACCGTATCGGGTACCGAGCCATGAACGGTTTCCTCACGTGGCTCAAGCCCTTCGAGTTCACGGATTGTACTGGTGCTGCGAATATGAATCCCGGTCGGGCTCAGACATTCAATCAACGATTCAACAACGTCATCTTCAATTGACTGCATCCCGGCTGTGGATATTTGCACAACCAGCGTAGAGTCGTATCGATCGACGACTAATCCGGGTAGCAAATCACCTTCACTATGAATCAGTCGATAGGCCGGAAACTCGTACAGTGATTCACGCAACCTGAGCGCTGCATTAATTCTTTTGGTCAGCAGTTCTTTGTTGAGCGACTGCCCCTGCCGAAAACTGAATACACGAGCGCAAATTAAAGAGCGCGGATTCACATAGGCGTTGCCACAGAACTGACCACGCTGTGAGTAAAGTGCCACGCAAGTTCCCGGTTCCAATCCCTTAATAGGCGTTTTTTTTGTGTCAACTTCATTGCTGTAGACCCACAGGTGGCCGGCATCAAGTCTGCGCTCTTCATTTTTTTTCAGATATAGCGCCGGGACGTCCGGATTTTCCTGTTCGGGGGTGGTTTGATTTTCGGGCACTGGTTTTCCTGTAACAGAACATTATATGAAACGATCATACAGGCGAGCCGGTCAGACGGTTATGATCGAGTTTCTTAGAGGCCTGTTCGGGTCACTTGCATTGATCAAAAAAGAAAAAGTCGGAGACTTATGCTGCCATCATCACATCGAACTCTGGCCCCATCAGATTGAATCGCCAAGCTGATAATAAGCGCTGCCATAATAAAGCAGGGGAGGTTCTTCAGAATTAAGATCAACATCAACCACAAGACCGATTAAAACTTTATGATCGCTAACCTCGTGGCCGGCAATGGTTTCGCACTGCAGGCACATTGGGCACCCACTAATTACCGGTAAATTATTGCTCGACAGTGACCAGTCAATCCCTTCAAATTTGTCTATTCCCGGTGTCGCGAATCGGTTTGAAAGCTCAGCCTGCGATTCACTCAGCACATGTACTGCAAATTTTTTACAGGTGGCAAACACTTCATACTCGGCTGCCTGAGTTCCCGCGCTCCAAAGCACCATTGGCGGATCAAGTGACACCGAATTAAAACTACTGGCTGTCATACCAGCGATTTTTCCATCCGGAGCAACTGCTGTGACAATAGTGACACCTGTGGCGAAATGGCCAAAAGCTTTACGGAATACGTCTGAGTCGGGAGCTGGCATTATTATCCTGTTGTACAACATGAACCTGGCGCATTACCGCATCATTGTAATGCCACGAGACATTATAAGCGCAATGCGTTGTAAACTCAGCATCTGCCTCACTAATCGGTAAAAATTAAATGAGCATAGCCAAAACACCCAAACCACCCTACTACGCGGTTATTTTCACAAGCATACAATCTGATGATACGTCGGGTTATTCTGAAATGGCGACAAAGATGGCCACATTGGCGGCACAGCAGCCGGGTTATCTGGGCATTGAGTCAGCACGCGAAGAAACTGGAATCACAGTGTCATACTGGCGCGATCTGGAATCGATTAAACAATGGAAAAACCAGGCGGCACACCTCGAGGCACAGGCGATCGGGAAGTCACGCTGGTACACCGATTACACTACCAGAATCGCGTTGGTCGAAAGAGATTATTCCCTGTAGAAAACAAGATATAACTGTCTAGGCAGGCCGGTCACCCAACAAATTTTTTGCTAAAAACAAACAAAACGGAAACGCTATACACCACACCAGACCCATCGCCACCAACGTCAGTATCACAGGCTCACGCAGTGAAAAATCATTCAATCGAGTTCCGGCAAGGTAAGTAAGTGGCGCTGACACTGCCCCAATGACTGCTGCTATTGGCAGGTGAGTCTGAAACCATCTGAGGCTATGGTTTAACGTGGTGGCAAAAAAACCCCATAGACAGATCAGCCAAAGTGGTGGCCAGAGGCTGCCATCGGGTGGTACCAGCAATCCGGAACGTATAAATATACTTTCTACAACTACACCGAACAGCGGCACCACAAGTATCAAACCGATTTCGGTTTTATTGTCTGAAAAGAATGCAAGGTGGATACCGATCATTACAATTGCAAATGGCACGGCAATCTTGCTGCCACCCAGGATACAAACGAACCAGGCAATGTTAAAGACAATCGCGTTATAGAGTATTTTTTTCATATCGATCGCCTGTTGTTATTTTTATTGCGCCAAAGACTGTAGCCACCTTGTACAGATGTTAGCTTACGCTGTTTAAGCGGGGAACTGTCCAGGCATTATTGTTTCGCCACGAAGCCCGGATGAATAACTTAACTATTCAACTGATCATCGAACAATGCATCCAGTTAGCAGGCTACCCGGTAGTCAGGCTTGGCACTGAGAATCTGGTATACCCCAATCACTCGCTCTCGAAAGCCACCCTCGCAGTAACAGAGGTAGTACATCCACATGCGAATAAATTTTTCGTCAAAGCCCATGGATCGAATGCGGTCCATGTTTTCTGTGAAGGATTCTCGCCACTGTTTAAGCGTTAACGCGTAATCCCGGGTTAGATCCTCCAAACCAATCAACGTCATGTCTGTGTCTTTGGCGGTGTGATCAGCGATTACACTGAGAGAAGGCAGACAGCCACCCGGGAAAATATAGCGTTGAATAAAATCGACCGATTTTTTTGCCTGATCATATCGTTGGTCAGAGATTGTGATCGCTTGCAACGCCATCAATCCGTCCGCTTTAAGCAGACTGGAACACTTGGAAAAATAATCTGAAAAGTACTGATGACCAACTGCCTCGATCATTTCTATTGACACCAGTTTGTCATAGGTGCCAGTCAACTCGCGATAGTCTTTTAATAACACCGTTATTTTATCTTCGAGTCCATGTAACACCACCTGCTTTTTGGTGTACTGCATCTGTCGTTCAGACAAAGTAGTAGTTGTTACACGGCACCCGTAGTTTTTTACAGCATGTATTGCCATGCCACCCCAGCCTGTTCCAATTTCCACCAGATGATCGTCAGGCTTTAGCTGCAGCATCTGACACAGCTGATCAAGCTTGGCAACGGAAGCCTGTTCCAGCGACATGTCTTTATTGCCGTTGAAAAGTGCCGCTGAATACATCATTGTAGGATCAAGAAATAGCTCAAAAAAATCATTGCCAAGATCATAGTGCGCCGAAATGTTTTCCTTAGCACGGGAAATGCTGTTTCTGGTAAACCGTTCAAGCAGGCTCAGGGCAAGCTTGTTCGACAAATTTCGTTCGCCATCCATATCCTTAAGCTGCGATATATTACTGACAAAAAACCGGATAACAGATACCAAATCCGGCGTAGTCCAGTATCCATCCATATACGCCTCTGCAGCCCCCACAACGCCGTTTAGCGCTATTGCTGTGTAGGTCTCAGGGTTTTCAACAATGATTTCTGCATTGATATCATCACCGATTTTTCCGGTGCCTGAATTACCTTCCTTATCATCTGATTGGCTGCCAAATTTATGGATACCGGATTGATCAGTTATCGTTAGTACACCCCGATTCATTTTACCAATGTGTCGAAATACTAAAGTTCTCACCCACTTTTCAGCGGTTGTATTACTACGGTTTTTTCGATCGCCAAACAATGCAGACCATCGTTTGACGTTTTTAGGCAATGCGGTATTCGCAATGCCAGAATCACGCTGATCAAAATCTAGCTGTGATTCTGTATCTCCTGAAGAGTTCATCAGATTCACCAATTGACTATTATTTTTAATTCGAAATTTGTAACCATACTTTTTATTGCTATGACACCGATTTTTCCGGATGCGGAACAAATGGTATTTTTTTGATCCACAACTTTAATGCCTGCCAATAAATCGAAACGATAACTTTTAAAGTCATTAAAGGGTAGTAACGCAAAATTCGGTTTAACGCCTTACCAGAAACTGGTACACGGTTAAATACAACGCCAGAATCAAATTGCACATCACTCATGCTTTCTCCATCTAGAGCATTCAAACGCTCTCGGTGTTTTGCGACAGACGCCAGAGAGTATCTAAGTGTTTGCGATGGCACAGACCCACGCCACCGATAATTTCTGTCCATTGGCATAAAGGGAGAAACATGCATTTTTTTTTCAAATTCAACAATTTCATTTTCACGGTATGTTGTGAGATCAAGAACATAGTGATGCCTCTCACCCCAGGGCGTATTGGTCACTTCAATCAACAATGCTACAAGCTTTGAGGCATCCTTGTTAAAACAGTAGTAGCAACTTATCGGGTTGGTGATATAGCCGAGGTAGCGCAAATTTGTTAGCACGCAAATGGGTCCGTCCGCTTCTACGTTAATTCGGCTTTTAACTTCCTGCCTGACAGCCTCACTAATACTTTGTGAAAAGCCTCCATTGATAGAGAAATAATCAGATCTGACAAATCGTGCCGCGTGATACCAACGCTCGCCCCATAAAAAGCTTTGGCTTAAAACCCGATCTACCTCTGTCAGATCGAGATACATCATAAAAACACGATAGCGAAACTTGTGCTCAGCTGGCAGATATCTGTGATGCCATACCGAGCCTTCATAAATAGCGCTTCGCAATGTTGTTTTTTCAACTGACAACAGAGGAGCTCGCCGTTTCACCAGTCATATTTTCATAAGTATCACTGCTTGCCACAACGTCGACTGAACGCAAATTTTCCGTAGCCGCTCTAACAGAGCCTACGACGTCCAGAGCGCTGCTAACACCGTCTTCATGAAAACCGTTAGCCCAGTATGCACCACAAAACCAGGTATTGTTTACTCCACTAATTTCATTCCTGCGTGCCTGAGCCACAACCCCTTCTGCGGTGAACACCGGATGGCTGTAATTGTAGACGCCCAGAATTTTGCTCTGATCGATTTCATCAGTCTGGTTCAAACTGACACAAAAAACTGTATCGGACTCTATGCCCTGTAAAATATTCATGCTGTACGTAAGCTTAGCCAGCGACGATTCATCGGTACTATGGCCTTTTGACAGCCGATAGTTCCAGCTGGACCAGGCTCTTTCACGCCATGGCAGTCGGCTTGCATCTGTATGCAGTACGACTTCATTAGACCGATACGGAATCGCGCCGAGGATGTTTTTCTCGTTTGCCGTTGCATCATCGAGCAGTGCCAGCGCCTGATCGCTATGGGTGGCAAATACAATTGCATCAAATCTTTCTTTATCTATCACTTCGGCAGCAGACGAATTGCCACGAATTGTGTACTCAATATCAACGTATTCGTTTGTTCTCTGAATTTTACTGATCGAAGTATTAGTTAGAATAGAATCACTGAAAGACTCGGTCAGTGCTGGTAAATAGTTACGTGACCCGCCCTCAATTGTGTACCACTGCGGTCGGTTTTTAACGGACAACAAGCCGTGATTTTTAAAAAACCGAATAAAAAACAGCGCCGGAAAGTCTTCCATGGCATCAATGGTTGACGACCAGATCGCAGCCCCCATTGGCACAAGATACTTGTCACGAAACAATGTGCCGTAGCCCTTGTCATTAAGGTATTCACCAAGAGACAACTCTGCTGGTATGTTTCCCGCCTGCAGATCTTTAATAGCCTTTTTATTAAAACTCACGATGTCCCTGAGCATTTTCCAGTATGCAGGGCGCAAAAGATTTTTTCGATCGGCAAACAATGTATTGATATTGCTGCCCGCATACTCAAGACCGCTGGCCTCACAGGTTACGCTAAAACTCATTTCCGAAGCTCTGCCCAAAACGCCAATATCATTCATCAGTTTGATGAAGTTTGGATAGGTCCAGTCGTTGTAAACAATAAATCCCGTATCGATATCAAAAGTCTCACCTGCCACTTCAACTTTTTTTGTTGCAGTATGGCCGCCAATCTCCGCTTCAGATTCAAACACCGTGATCTGGTGATCTCGCGCCAGATAGTATGCACAGGTAAGCCCCGATATTCCGGCACCAACAATGGCAATCTTCAATTGTACTCCGCCCTTCTTCGTGTAAAGTTCATTATAAAGAATCAGATCGAACCAGCTTCGGACCAATCCATCGATACCACAGTGACGGTATCAGTGACGGTAGTTTTAACGACAGCCACAGTCTTAACGGAAAATTGACTGTCAATCGCCGTTTTGCAACTCCGTTGATAATACAGCGGGCGGCTTCTGCAGGTTGCATCATGAAAGGCATGGGAAAGTCGTTTTGCTTTGTCATTTCAGTCGCTACAAAACCCGGATTAACAACAGTAACATCGATACGTTTTTCAAGGTCGAGCCTTAATGTATTAAACAGATAGATCATCGCAGCCTTGGAAGAACCATAAGCTTCAGCTCTTGGCAATCCGGTTACAGCAGACAAACTGGCAATAGCAACAATTTGCGGTTTTCCCTCTGGCGATTTGCTTTCAGAGGAGGCTCCTGCTTTTTGCAGCAGTGGTAGCGCCACACGCGTTGAATTTACTGCACCGAACACATTGACATCATAAACGCGCCTGAACAGATCAACATCCAACTCAGCGTTATTAACGTATTCACAACACCCGGCACAAATGATCACGATATCGAGATCACCAACAATACTTTCCAGTTTGGTTCGAATATTGTCGGTTTCTTCGTCATGAGTAACGTCATAAGCAAGTGGTACTATCTTTCCACTCATGGGGATTGACAAATTCCCAAGCGCTTCGAGCTTCTCTACACCGCGAGCACTAACCACCACCGTGTTGCCCGACTCCGCCAGCTGTACCGCGAGTTCTGACCCAATACCGGAACTTGCACCCGTGATCCATATTTTTTTGTTTTTGATCATTTGCTTATAGGGTCAGTCTGCTTTTAGGGTTTGTTTTTGATTGACACATTGTGAGCGCGGCGTTTCAACCACTTCACAGGCTGCCCCAACACCGGAATATGTTCATACATTAACGCACCTACATCATAGATATCTTCGTGATAATGAACTTTGTCCGAGAATTCCAGCAGCGAGACTCCTCGCACCTCAATTTCACTTCCACCCGCAAGTTTCGGGTGTTGAAAAATCATGTCCCACTTAATGGATGTCTTGCTGTCCAGGCGCCATTCATCAATATAAACAAAACGACAGCTCGTTACATTCTTGTACACACCGCTAAAGTAGTTCGACAAATTCTCGAGTCCTTCTACCCGGCCTAAAGGATCAACGAATACAATGTCGGGTGCGTAGATCTTTGCCAGATCATCTGCGGTGATTTTGTCAGCAGTTGCAAAGGTCTGCTTCAGGTTGTCGACTACCGAATTACTTTCCACAAAAGCTCCTGTCTGGCGCTTGTTCTGCCAATGCAAACAAACTATCTCCTGACGTCCAGTAAGGTAACAGGGTACCTGTGTACAACTTGTGGATGGTAAATAGAAGAAATTTTCGGCGTAAATTGCGTTGTCAACCAATTATTTATCCGACTCCAACGCAGACAAAGTTAAGTCGTTTGGGAATTAAAAATTCACTCTGCTGCCAGATTCACTCGACTCAACCACAGCCTCGATAACCCGCATGGTAAGCCGTGCTTCCTCCATAAGAACCGGAGGTGGCGTGTGGTTTTCAATAGAGGCTTTAAGCTGCGCATAAATTTCGTAGTGCCTGCCAGGTAACGTCGGATGCGTGGATGCAACCGTTTCCACATCACTTTTTGCCGTTGTTAACCGGCCCCAGTGAGACTCTGGCTCTATACCAAAACCCTCCTCAGTTGCCTTCATACCAGCACGCATTTGAGATTCCTGTACATCCATATGTCTTTTTATGTACGACGCTTTGGTTCCGTGCACACTGAAGCGGCTGGTGTCATCTGTCGGGAACAAACTGGCAAAGAGGTCTACACGCAAATCATTTCTGCCATAGCCCATTCTGATGTGGCAGGTATCAACGACTCTGGCACCGGGTCGCTGGCTGGCCAGATCTCCCTGCACCCAGTCCGGTTTTCCAAAAAGCGTTAGCGCCTGATCTGTCAGATGGGTACCGAGATCATAGTGCGCACCAGTGGCCGCACCCGGTTTCTCACGCCATACGTCGGGCTGCAGCGGACGATAAATATCAAAGTGCGCTCGATAACTACGAACATC
>CAYLZS010000221.1:0-3222 GCA_964388065.1 uncultured Granulosicoccaceae bacterium | reverse complement strand
GCCGTGGGTATATGGAGTTAACAGGATACTAAATCGGATTGTAAACTAATAAAAACTGACCAGCTGATGGTGTGCGTTTTGCGCCGTCATGTAAGTTATGCGATTTTTCTCTCCAACGGCCGGCATTCTCCGCGCCGCCTTGCTCAGCATTTGTCTTGCTCAGTCGACAAATGCACTCACTTTTTCAGAAAAAGTAAAAGATTCACAAACAAGTGCATTCGAGTTCCAGACGAATGAACCTTTAATAAGCGAATTCAGTGCAAGTGAATTCCAGACCTACGCCTTTCAAATTGACCCTTTACAGGGAAAATATAAAGGTGTGGTCGCGCTGGATTTGTCAGTGGCGAGTTTGGCAATCACCAGCTGGGGCATAGCGCAGTGGGGGTGGTTCAGTCACTCGCCAGTGGCTAAACGCGAAGGTTGGTTTGGCGCAGATACCTCCTCCGGTGGTGCAGATAAAACTGGTCACTTTTATATGTCTTATCTGTTGTCAGAACTATTCCTTGCCGACTTCAGACGCCACGGCGTGCATCGAGCTGAAGGTAAAGCTGCGTTGTCTGCACTCGCTGCGATGACACTGGTTGAACTGGGTGATGCAACATCTGACAAATTTGGCGCGTCAGGTGAAGATCTGATCGCTGACGCTCTCGGCGTTGCTGTGTCCTGGTGGCTGGGCTCAAACCCGGTGTGGGATGACAGAATTGATGTACGCATGGAATATTGGCCATCAAGCGGTTTCAACTTTAAAAACGACGCGGTATCCGATTACTCCGGCATGAAGCACCTTGTGGCCCTGCGTGCAGACGGTTTCCTCTCAATGCGACATACACCACTCAAGTGGCTGGAACTACAGGCAGGCTACTACACCCGCGGTTTTCGCACTTTCGACAAGCAGGAAATACCCACTCGTCATACCTATGTTGGCCTGGGTTTAAGCCTGCCCGTCTTAGCCGGTAAAAACACTAAGTTTGGCAAGCTGCTGAGTTACGTGCAGCCTCCAGGCTTCAATCTGGAGTTCGACAAACAGTTCTAACCCATAGACTTTCTATAGCGGGTTATTGTCATCTGCTGATTGACTTCACTTAGTTTACTGCCAGGTAGTAAGCATCGATTATAAGAAGCTTCTACTTACTATGAAAAGCATTCACAGAAACAAGAAAACCAATTAAAACAAGCAATCTACTTTTTCGCATACTCTAAAAAATAGCGATACGCGCTTTTTAATCCGGTATTCAATATTTGCGCTGCTTATAACAATTGTCTATTGGGTCAATGGTGGCAAAAGTGTTTTTGTCTTTCCGACCATTCTGTGTGTTGGGCTTGTTATCAGAAACCTGCGCCGCCCAATGAGCAAGCACTTCAACAACGGCAGCCGTGTGATGCCAATTAAACAGTTCAAGCCTCAACACTAGTTTTGCTTCCGGGTGAGCCTCAGCGAAATTAGCGCAAGCTGATTTCACCTTGCAGGTAGTCAACGCAAGACCCTGTGAGCACTGTTCTGTCTCCCTGCACTTCACAACCCAATTCACCGCCACGCGGTGATAGTTGTCGCGCCTGTAAATTGGTTTTATTTACAACGCCCGCCCAGTAAGGCGCTAACAGACAATGTGCAGAACCAGTCACAGGATCTTCATCAATGCCGAAGTTGGGTGCGAAATAACGGGATACAAAGTCACACTCATCGGTTTCAGACAACGCGGTCACAATGACACCACGTGAGCGCAGTGCTTTAAATTCAGTGTTGGAAATTTCTATATTTTGTAGTAATGCCGGAGAGTTGAACACAGCAACATAATCAAATTCATCTGCCGAGTAGCTTCCTGTGTACAAAGATTCAGGAGTGGCACCAAGTGCCGCTGATACAAGGTCAAAATTATCGCTCTCACTCACATCAATTGACGGAAAAGACATAGCGAACTGATCGTTTTCCAGCTGAGTGACGGTAAGTGTTCCCGACTGACGGGTGATGAAATTAATTTCTTTTGCTATCTCTCCCAGATGGTGGACCAGCACATGTGCCGTAGCGAGGGTCGCATGACCGCATAGCGCTACCTCACTGGCTGGTGTGAACCACCGAAGCTCATAACCAGCATCTACAGGCACAATATAGGCAGTCTCAGCCAGATTGTTTTCCATAGCAACAGCTTGAAGCGTCTTATCATCAAGCCAGCTTTCAAGCGGTACCACCGCTGCCGGGTTACCACCAAACAAGCGATTGGTGAAAGCATCGACCTGGTATATTTTTGCCATGGCGGTGTTCTCGCTTACTTTCTGATCAAAACACAGTAAAACAGCACACCCGGGTTCCAGATACAGAAAAAATCAATAGTGTTTTTCTTCCAGCAGCATCGACTTGCCAGCCATGCTTTTTGGCTGCTCCAGCCCCATCAGTTGTAAAACCGTTGGTGCAATTGACGAAAGCCCAAGCCCGTTGGCCAGATGCCAGGCAACTTTATCTTTCACCATACAGGCGACCGGAAAGATGGTGTGCTGGGTATGTGGTGATCCGGTCACAGGGTCTACCAGCATATCGGCATTGCCGTGGTCAGCCGTTAGAATCACAGAGAAGTCATTATCAACAGCACTCGTCACCAGCTGCCCGACAATTTCATCAACCACCTCAACCGCTTTAATTACGGCTATGCGAACACCTGTGTGGCCAACCATGTCTCCGTTGGCAAGATTCACCACGATAAAGCCAAATTTATCTGACTCAATAGCTTCAATCACTTTGTCTCTGACTTCATAGGCACTCATCTCAGGCTGTAAATCATAGGTATCAACCTTGGGTGATGCTATCAGGCCACGCTCTTCACCTTCATACGGCTCTTCTTTACCACCGTTAAAAAAGAACGTCACATGCGGATACTTTTCCGTCTCCGCGGAGTGGTACTGCCCGACACCCGCTGCTTCAACCACAGCTCCCAGCGTGCTCTCCGGCTTGTCTTTGACAAACGCAACCGGACAGTCAAAATCAGGGTGGTATTTTGTCATTGTGGTTAACGAGATTGGCTGAAACTGGCCACGATCAAAACTATCAAAATCGCTGTCGATTAACGCACTGGACAATTCGCGCGGCCGGTCGTTTCTAAAGTTAAAGAAGACCGCCTGATCACCCGCACTGATTAACTCTGCACCATCAATCACTGCGGGTAGAATAAATTCATCTGTTTTATCGTCTTCCCAGGCAGCTTTGATTACAGATTCAGCTGACTTGCCACT
>CAYLZS010000220.1:0-6148 GCA_964388065.1 uncultured Granulosicoccaceae bacterium | reverse complement strand
TGCCTTCGACCCGATTGGTCTCGGCGAGGTATTGGCTATTACCTATCACAAAAGCGCTGCGGTTGTAACACTATTGATCCCGACTGTTGTCCAAATGGCTGGCACATTGCTCTAGCTGGATCCCGTTTTCTTAATTCTGCGGAAGAAAGATATGCACCCATCGAGGGGGAAGCGTTAGCCGTGGCCTGGGGCTTAGAACAATGTCGCTACTTTACACTAGGTTGTCCTCATCTCATTGTGGTCACAGATCATCGCCCATTGGTTAAAATATTAGGTGACAGGACGCTGGAGAGATCACTAATACACGTTTGTTTCGTTTAAAACAACGTACGCTCCCGTGGGCATTCGATATTATTTACCGCCCTGGATCCACAAACAACTTTGCTGACGCTACGTCACGTCACCCATCTAGCTTAGACGAACAAAATTATGATGGTATGCCGTCTTTGATGTCGTCTGCTGACCTTCTTGAGGTTAAAGTTGTGTCTTCTGTTAAGAATAATATAAAAAATTTCACTATCGACTGGGATGAAATCGTTCGAGCCACAAATTCTGACAATACCCTGTGCCAAATCCGACAAGCTATAGAGGATGGTTTTTCCATTGAATTAAAAACATCTGATTGTGAACTGAATAAATTCCACCCATACGTAGCTTCGATTTACGTTCTGGAAGGGGTTCTCCTTTACAATGATAGAGTTATTATTCCCCTATCCTTACGAAGCTCAGTCTTGTCCATATTGCATTCCGCTCACCAAGGCGTCTCAAGTATGATAGCTCGTGCTAAATCTTTAATTTTTTGGCCGGGCTTGAGCAAGGACATACACTTGATGCGTGCTAATTGTTTGCAATGCAATCGCAATGCACCCTCACAATGTAAACCACCTCATATTTCACCGATTATTCCTACAACACCTTTTGAATGCATTTTCGCAGACTATTTTGACATAAATGGAAAACACTATCTCGTTGCTGGTGATCGACTGTCGGGCTGGGTTGAAATTTTCTCCGCACCCCACCACACACAATTAGCAGGCTCACAAGGCCTTCAATCTGCTCTTAGAACTCTGTTTGCCACTTTCGGCGTCCCTAAACAGCTATCCAGTGATGGAGGACCAGAATTTTCTTCGACCTCTACGATCACCTTCTTAAATGTGTGGGGCGTAGAGCATCGTATGTCATCATCTTATTTTCCCCAATCCAATGGGCGCGCAGAAGTGGCTGTTAAAAAAGCAAAGCGGCTGCTAACTGATAACATTAGTCCGAATGGATCCCTTAATACGGATAATCTTCTTAGAGCTCTTTTACAGGTACGAAACACTCCCGATAAGGACAGCAAATTATCCCTTGCTCAGGTGATTTTCGGGCGGCCCTTGCGTGATGCTTTCAGTTTTATTAACCGCCAACCCTTCTTTAATAGTTGCGCTGTTCAGTCTAAATGGCATGAAATTTGGAAAGCTAAGGAACAGGGCGTGGTCCAAAATGAGGACCGTGCTTCTATCCGTCTCAATGAGCATAACAGACTCTTGAAACCTTTGGATCTGGGTGATTGCGTTTTTATTCAAAATCAACATGGACCTGCTCCCACGAAGTGGGATAAGACTGGTACCATAGTTGAACATCGTCCCCACGATCAGTACATTGTCAAGGTGAGTGGTTCTGGACGTTTGACCCTCCGCAACCGACGCTTTCTTAGAAAGCGTCATGGTACCGACACTTTTTTGCAATCACAACCAAATATTATTGTTCCACACACACACACTTCACCGGAAGCTCAATCATGCTCAGGTTCGGATAATGCCGAAGAAGTCAAGAATCGAATTCAAAATGTTGCCGAACAGGATCCAGATAGTCCGGAACACAAAAAGTGCATCCCGTCAGACACTGATGTCTCATCTACAGTTGACAGCACTAGTGATCCAGAACGGTTGTCATCCGATCACTCCTCACAAGCACCCATTCCGACAGAAGTGCAACGCCCACAACGTAATAGGCAGCCACGTCGCATATATGAACCTGAGAGTGGACATTGGGTTGAAGTTTGACGTTCTTTCGCCACGTTGTGTCTTTGAATGTGGGGGGATGTAGAATTATTGCTTATATTTGTGAGTTAATTATTATTCAAATTATTCGTTTCTACCAATTATGTAAATTGGCATATGTATCACGTGTTGTTATATTTCTGTTTTTGTTAACCTATTATTATCTTCTGTATTACGCTTAAGCTTATTGTTCACTCGAACTGTTATCGCATTACTCGTTACATTATTCTTGCTTATTGTAGATTTTGGTTTTCATCCTTTCAATATAATTTATTCAAAAGGAAGAGTTTTTCTTTATGAAAACCAAATTCATTTCTCTATAACTTCAATTCGTGTTTGGCAATTCATATTTGGCAATTCGTGTAATCATCCAGTGTAATAGACAGCTGATTTCGTATCGTGTGTTCCTATTCGTCGTCATCAATATATCATATCGAATTCTGGTGTTAACTTTACTCAGTCGACAGGTTAGTTTGATTTTATTTGGTGATGGTTGTGATACAGTGTCCTATTGCTGGTTGTGATTTTGCTACTGAGGATGTTTCTGAAGCAGTGGCATGTGTTCTTCTCACTACTCACTCCACTATTCATACATCTGCTGCTATGCCCGTACAAGCCCCGAAAGCACCGCCTTTAGAACGACCTAGGGTTGAAATGGGCATTACGCCCGAAGACTGGAATATTTTTTGCCGTCGCTGGGATGCTTTTGTCATTGGTTCCGGTTTGAATGCTAATGATTGTACTGTTCAACTGTTTCAATGTGCTGGTCCCTCTCTGGGTGATTGCTTGCTCAAATCTTACCCAACTTTTGTCTCTGAACCCACCGCTGATCTTTTGAAAGCAATGAAAAATTTAGCAGTTATCGCTGTGGCTACTGGTGTTGCAAGGGCAGAGCTGCTCTCTATGCGTCAACTACGTGATGAGCCATTTCGTGCTTTCGCTTCGCGGGTTCGTGGTAAGGCAGAAACCTGTCATTACACCACTAAATGCCCTTGCACTAGGGAAGTCAACTTCACAGACTGCATCACCAAGGACGTTCTTTTGGCCGGAGTTGCTGATCTCGACATTCGTCGAGAAGTACTTGGTGTAGCTTCCATACAGGATAAAGACATTAATTGGATAATATCCCTCATTGAAGGAAAGGAGATGGCGCGCAATTCGTTGCCTTTAGCTCAAGCAGCCATATCGTCGTTCAAACGTAGTCAAAAGCCTAATTTTAACTCTAAAAATGAAGATCTGAAACCTCCATCATCCGCAACCACTGCTTGTGCTAACTGCAAAAAACAGTTTTTCCCATTTGTACGATCGTCTCGTGGCTGGAATACCAAGCCTTATCGGTTCTGCCAAGCATGTCATCGTTCGCAAAGATCAAAATTCAACAAAGCAGAGGTCAATGATTGTGAAGCCATTACATCTGAAGTTGGTGGAAATTTTGCGCAGATAAGCTCCATTAATGCCGCTAGTTCATCTTCATTCAAAACACCTAAATCTCACAATACTCCTGCGATTACCCATCACACATTTTCTAAAGGTGAGTGGCGACGCTGTCGTAACCTGAATCACCCAAAATTATCTATCACTATCTCCGTAGCTAAGGAAGATTACGCATTTTTTCAGCGCCCTTGCCCGAGAGTTAAAGCCACAAATTTGTCAGCAATTGCTGACTCTGGTGCTCAAACTTGTCTGTGGTCGTCTTCCAAGTTTTATGTGGCTGGTTTTAGGGATTCGGAACTACTTCCGGTGCAGATGGACCTTATGGCGGCCAATAAATCTCCGATCCCAATCAAGGGATCCATTTTGCTTCGTATTCATTGTTCATCTGCTGATGGTGAAAAGGTCAGTACAGCTGCTATGGTTTACGTGAGTCGGATGGCGAAAGGATTATACTTGTCAATGGAAACGCTTTTAAATTTGGGTATCTTATCGCAAAACTTCCCGGCAATAACTCCTATGGCTGTATCTAGCGAAATTTGCAACAATGAAAGGGAACCGGTAAGTCAAGAAAAAATAAAGAAATGTCACTTAGGTACATCATGTTCGTGCCCTACTAGATGTTCACCACCAGTACGCCCCCAGGCGTTGCCATTTGAATGCATTCCTGAAAATAATATCAAAATGAAACAGTGGCTCCTTGAAACTTTTGCCTCATCAACATTTAATACCTGCCCACACCAAGCTCTCCCCTGTATGTCTGGTCCGCCAGTTGAAATTCATTTGAAAACTGGAGCACCACCTGTAGCAGTCCATAAAGCTGCCTCCATTCCTATCCATTGGCAAGATCAAGTGCATTCGGATCTCCTACGTGACGAGGCTTTAGGTGTTATCGAAAAAGTACCATATGGTGAACCGGTCCAATGGTGCCACAGGATGGTCGTGACAAGGAAACATGATGGGACACCACGTAGAACGGTCGACTTGTCACCATTAAACAAGCACTGCAAGCGTGAGACGTTTGCTTCTGATTCCCCGTTTCACTTGGCTCGACGCATTCCAAAGGGGACTTGGAAAACTGTGTGTGACGCCTGAAATGGCTACCATAGTGTACCATTAAAAGAGTCTGATCGTCATTTAACCACATTCATAACTCCATTCGGTAGATGGCGGCTATAATTGGCGCTTTGACGCCATTCTGAGTGACTTCTCTCGTCATGAACGTTGTGTCGATGATACCATTTTTTATGATAAAGATCTTGCTGAACACTGGTGGCGAACAATTGATTTCCTTATTCTTTTAGGCAACGCTGGCATCGTCTTAAATCCATCGAAGTTTCAATTTTCCAATCAGGACGTTGATTTCGCCGGCTTTCGAATTACCAACCAAATTATAGAACCTTTACCGAAATATCTTGATGCCATCAGGCGTTTTCCGTCGCCTACCTCTACTACCGACATCAGAAGTTGGTTTGGTCTTGTCAACCAGGTTTCACACTATGCGCAGTTAAGAGATTTGATGACACCTTTTAAACCATTCCTCAGTCCACGAGTTCCTTTTCAGTGGACTAAAAAACTCGATAAAGTTTTTTGGTACTCAAAGCATGCTATATTGAATACTATTACAAAGGGTGTTTCAATATTCGATCCTAATAAACCAACATCCATCCCCCGATTTCTCTCGTCAAAGTATCGGCTATATTATCTCTTGCTATTTGTATCTGATGTTTTCTGTTAATACTCCGTTGTTCTTTAGTATTTTGCTTATTGGATTCATTGTGAACTTTAGATTCAATAAAGGTTCTTCTTTCTCTTTTCTCTCTCATTACGTAACAGTTATTGAATCGTAAAATGGACAAGCTACTAAAGCCATCTCGTTTTGAAGCGTCTTCATCCCATCTCTCTGACGAATGGTCGTACTGGAAGCACTCTTTCGAAAATTTCATCTCTGTGCTCTCTGCCGACGATTGTACGGAAGGTAATAAGTTGCTTTTGCTGACAAGTTACGTATCTTAATCTGCTTTTAAAATAATCGCTGATTCCTTTTCATTTGAAAGTGCTATGAGGAAACTCAACAGTACCTATATCAAGCCAAAGAACATCATATTTGTGGACATGCAGCCAACAGTCAGATCAATCAAATGATGATTTCCTTCTCTCTTTAGAAACCCTCGCTAAGGAATGCTAATTTGAAGCGGTGACTGCCGAAGTAAATCGCGATGAAATCATTCGCGATAGCTTTATTACTGGTCTTTCTTCGTCTAACATACACGAACGCTTGCTGGAAAACATAAGCTTGACACTCCAACGGGCTATTGACCAAGCAAGGTCTCTCGAGTCAGCCCATAGAAATGCCACACAGTGCCAACAGAATACTTTCTCATGCAGTGCTTTGCATAAGAGTTTGGATTGTGCCTCTCAAGCATTTTCAGGCAATGTATTATCAGAAGTTACTGTCGCTGCAACTTCATCCGTTAAAGGTTCTACACGATACAGTTGCTTCTTTTGTGGGGAAAAAAACCATGACTGATCACGATGTCTAGCAAAAGATGTGGAATGTAGAAAGTGCGGCAAAAGGGGTAATTTTGCAAAAGTTTGCCGAAGTTATAATGGTCAAATATCCTCCATTACGTGTGGTGTTACTCTAGCTTCTATGCCCAGCGACCAGCGAAGAC
>CAYLZS010000219.1:0-11513 GCA_964388065.1 uncultured Granulosicoccaceae bacterium | reverse complement strand
TAGTGAATACTGTATAAAAAAACAGTTACAATTTTCGGCTACAGGTTAATTTGGAAGCAGGAGCGAGATGGGCGCTAACACCTAAAGTATTTTTCAATACAACCGCTAACCTTCGCGTGCGATTTGTAATTATTCGTAAGTAATAGAATTTTTGTCAATACGTGCGTACCAACAGTTACAGTATTTCCTTGCCACTGCGTACGAAATAGTGCAATGTGGGCTGGCCTCGACAGCACCGATAAAGTGCTCGAGTGCAATGTGGGAGAGATCGTCGGTATATCCGGCGGCGCCGAAGGAGCAACGCCCAGGAAACTCTCAGGCAAGCGGACCACATTACACAGAGACATCTGGAGAGTAGCGTGACTGTGTTTTTAGTACGGACTCGCTCACCGAAGGGGTACGTGGCCCGTCCTGTAATGGGAGTATTGCTACACAAACTCTCAGGTTCCGTGACAGATGGGGTTCGAAGTGGTTGCGAGTTAAAACTGCAATCCGGGTTAATCTGTCGGAGCTTAAAAAGATGAAAAAAATCGCCGTTATCGGCGCTGGTATTACCGGCGTTACCACCTGCTATGCACTCCAGAACCGTGGCTTTGATGTCACTGTGTTTGATCGACACCGTTATCCCGCGATGGCAACATCATTTGCCAATGGCGGACAATTGTCTGCGTCAAACGCAGAGGTGTGGACACAGCTATCTACAGTATTTAAAGGCCTGAAGTGGATGTTTCGAAAAGATGCACCGCTGCTGGTAAACCCTCGACCCGACTGGCACAAGATGTCATGGATGGCTGAGTTTATAGGTAACATCAGAAACTATAAAAGCAATACAATCGAGACAGCACGACTGGCGGTTGCTGCACGCGAACATCTGCAGGAGTGGGCCTCGCGTGAGCAGATTGATTTTGACTACGAGCAGCGCGGCATACTGCATATCTATTCTTCTAAAAAGGAATACGATCATGCCACTGGTGTTACTGCGTTATTAAACCAGGGTGGTCTTTATCGTGAGGCAGTGAATGATGCACGAATGAAGGTCATTGAGCCTTCTTTGTCTGGTGAGTTTTACGGTGGTTACTTTACCCCGAGTGATGCAACCGGTGATATTCATAAATACACCCGCGGGCTTGCTGATGCCTGTGTTCGAATGGGTGCCAGGTTCTGCTGTGATACGGACGTCGGTGTGGTAACGCATAAAGGTAAGGGGCTGCAACTTGAGTTCCGTAGTATAGAGCCGGGTAATGAGAGTGGTGTAAAATCAGAAGAGTTTGACGGTGTCGTGGTGTGTGCAGGTACTTCCAGTCGAGGAATTGCAGAACAGCTTGGGGATCGGGTTAATATTTATCCGGTTAAAGGTTACTCTATAACGGTTCCACTCAACGATGAAGTGAGTCAGCAGGCAGCGCCATGGGTCAGTATTCTCGATGATGAAGCCAAGATAGTCACCAGCCGCCTTGGCGTTGATCGATTTCGTATTGCAGGTACTGCAGAGTTTAACGGTTATAACCGCGACATACGTGATGATCGAATACAACCGTTAGTCGAGTGGTGTCGTCGTTACTTTCCCGCGGTCGACACAGAGCATGTAGTTTCCTGGGCGGGTCTGAGACCGATGATGCCCAACATGATGCCGCGAGTTGGCAGTGGTAAGCGAGCTGGTGTTTTCTACAATACCGGACACGGACATCTCGGCTGGACATTATCACCAATAACCGCAGAGATGATCGGTGAGGTAGTTGCTCAATCCATGCCGTCAGACAGCACAAAAGCTGCGGGTGATCTAAAAAAGGCGGGATAAACTTCTCGTGCGTTAAAATGCAATCGCGGTTAATTCCCTTTATGATGTGGCGGGAGAAATCGCGCCTGGCGCAAACTCAATGGCTCGGTGTCTGGATGGCAGGGCTTATCTCTTCTTAGGAGGAATCTCGAAACACTCTGCTCTCAGCGGACAGGTCCTGCTGGTCAGATTCACAGCCTGTTCACACGCGCGACACCGTCAAATCACCAATCCAGTGCCATCATAATTTGCCCCTGTTAATGAGGGCCTTTCAAATAACTTACGGTTAACCTTATGTTTTATTTCACGCCCAGCAAAACACTCACTGCACAGGTAAAGATTACTTTTGCTGCTATTGCTTTTTTTGCCCTTGCTGCCTGCGACAGTGCTGCGACCCTTGTTCCTGAGGCGGGTGAAACCGAGGTTACTGTGACCGGCGAACCTGCTGCGTTGAACCTGGTTGAAACCGCCGTTGGCGCTGGTACGTTCGAGACACTGGTTGCGGCATTGGAGCTGACCGGGCTCGAGGAAGTGCTGGCAGACGAATCAACAAGCTTCACGGTATTTGCACCAACCGACGATGCTTTTGCGGCGTTGGGCAGCGATACAGTTGATGCGCTGTTTGATGACCCTGATGCGCTGATGAATATTCTTTTATTTCACGTATTGCCAGGCTCGGTAAATTCGGCAACCGCGATTGGTCTGGCTGGTAGCAGCGTCGATGCAGCTAACGGTGAAGCGCTGACAATTTCAGTTACTGACGGTGCGCTTTTCGTCAATTCATCCGAAGTGATTACTCCAGATATCATTGCATCAAATGGTGTGATTCACGTTATTGATGCGGTGTTGATACCGGGCCAGGGCAGTGGTGATGGTGGCGATGGCAGCGGCGACGGTGATGGCAGTGCCGGTGGAGATACTGATGGAGATGCTGGTGCTGCTGGTGGATCGGAAGGTGGTGACGGCAGCTCTGATAGTGGCCTGGTAAACATCGTAGATACTGCTATCGCTGCAGGTAACTTCGAAACACTGGCGGTAGCGCTGGGTGCGACCGGGCTCGATAAGGTACTCGCCGACGAAAAAACTCAATTTACTGTCTTTGCACCAACAGATGCAGCGTTTGATGCACTGGGAGAGGATACTGTTAATGCGCTGTTGTCAGATACAGATGCGCTGAGTGATATCCTGCTTTACCATGTAATTTCCGGAACTACTGTTGATGCCAAAACTGCTGTCAGTCTTGCTGGCACCACGGTTACTGCTGCCAATGGTGATGAGTTTGCGCTTTCACTGAATGACAAAAATCTGTTTATTAACCTGTCGCAGGTTACGGTAACAGATGTATTTGCAAGCAACGGCGTAATTCATGTAATCGATACTGTTTTAACACCACCTGCACCTGTCGCACCCAAGGGCACGGTAGTTGATGTGGCTGTTGCAGATGGTCGATTCACCTCACTGGTCGCAGCCCTTCAGGCAACAGGCCTCGATTCAGTATTGGCAGATCAAAGTAGTGTGTTCACAGTGTTTGCTCCAACGGATGCGGCTTTCGCACAGATAAGCGATGATGAAATTAAGGGTTTGTTTGCTGATCCGTCGGCTCTGTCTGATGTACTGCTTACTCATGTGATCAGTGGTGCGACGATAGATTCAGTAGCTGCCTTTGCCGCAAGCGGCACATCAGTTGCGACTGCCAGCGGTGCTGAAGTTGCAATTTCTATCCGTGACGGTGCACTGTTTGTAAATGATGCACAAGTGATTGTCACGGATATTCTTGCTGAAAATGGAATCATTCACGTAATAGATTCTGTTATCCGGTAATTTTTTGGATAAGATCTGTAATCTGTAAATACCAGTGATTTATAAAATAGTGGAACAGCCATGGCGCGTACTTGCTTCATGGCTTTTTTTATTTGATTCCCTGGTTGGTTGTTACTGCAGAAAACCGGTGTCGGTATGTCGCTAAATACGATTTATATTCTTGTAAACGTGCTGGCACTTAGTGGCTGGCTGGTACTGGTGGTGTCGATGTTTTCACCTGATAAGGTATCGGTCTTTTCAGCTCGCATAGTACCGGTGGTACTGGCGGTAATTTATACCGGGCTGATGTTTCGCCTGTTGCCATTTAACGGCGGTGGTTTTGACTCACTGGCAAATCTGGCGAAGCTTTTTGCACAACCGGAAATTGCGTTGGTCGGCTGGATTCACTATCTGGTGGCTGATCTCTTTATTGGTGCATGGCAGGTACAAACCGCTAAGCGTGAGAACTTATCCAGATTTTTGATCGCGCCGTCGCTACTGCTGACCTTTATACTGGGTCCGCTCGGTCTGTTATTTTTTCTTGTCATGCGATATTTATTTCCTGGTAAAAGTCAGAATGCACCCCAGGGTAGTCTCGATACCAGTAATAGTGGCCAGTAATGGTTGTTAGCAGCTCTTCGCAACACTTATTCGCGGAGCTTTTGCATCCAGCTGAGCCCTGCTTCAGTTGTGGAAACGGGTTTATACTCAGCACCGATCGGTGTCTTGAAGTTCAGTTCATTCAATACACCCAGAACAAAGTTGTAGTCTAACTCTCCGTCGTCTGGTTCAGATCGCGCAGGCACGGAAGCAATTTGAATATGGCCAATAATCGGTAGCAGTGATTTTAAACGACGACATACATCCCCTTCGATAATCTGTACGTGGTAGCAGTCGAACATGAGTTTGAGGTTATCAGCACCGACCGCTTCTATTATTTCTTTTGCCTGAGTCGTGGAATTGAGGTAGTACCCGGGTGCGTCATACGGATTAAGTGGTTCTATCAGTATGTTGATCCCGTGTTTTGATGCTTTAGAGGTAGCGTAATGGAGGTTGTCGAGGTATGTTTTATCAGCCGCCGCACCTGTCGCTACACCTGCCATAACATGAATATTGGGTGTATCAATGATTACTGCGTAGTTAATGGCCTGATCAATCGCTGCGCGTGCTTCTTCTATTCTTTCGGGGATCGCGCACAGTCCGTTGTCACCTTTCGACTCATCGCCTTTTATTGTGTTCAGACCGAGCATTTGCAAGCCCGTTTTTTTTAGGGCGGCTACAGTGTCGGATGCAGGTGTCGAGTAGGGAAAGTGACACTCCACTGCGTCGAAACCATGTTGTGCTGCCGTTTCAATTGCTTCAGGCAGTGATAACTCTGTAAACAGAAAGCCCAGGTTGGCGGAGAATTTTGTCACGCTTTGTCTCTCTTTGTTACTTGCTGATTGAACAAGGGATCAGGGTAACAAAGAACCGGGGCGGGAGCCCCGGTTAGTTTAGATTCGCGTCATGAAAGCCGGCCGGGCTGTCATAGAACCTGAGAGTTTGTGCTACTTCAGGCAGCGCTTCGGGAGGCGCGCTTGCGATCAGTTTCTTTCAGCATCTTTTTACGAATGCGGATGCTCTCGGGTGTTACCTCTACCAGCTCATCGTCTTCGATAAACTCCAGTGCCTGC
The DNA here is from genome assembly GCA_964388065.1 of uncultured Granulosicoccaceae bacterium. Taxonomy (GTDB): domain Bacteria; phylum Pseudomonadota; class Gammaproteobacteria; order Granulosicoccales; family Granulosicoccaceae. Next base: position 6,263 of record CAYLZS010000219.1, on the reverse strand, counting down.
TCCAGTGAGTGCACAATCGGTGGGGTCAGGGTGAGTGCTTCGTCAGTACCTGAGGCGCGAACATTGGTCAGCTGCTTGCCTTTGGTGGCGTTAACAACCAGATCGTTTGAGCGTGAATGTATGCCGAGTATCTGACCTTCATAGATATCTACGGCATGACCCAGGAATAAGCGACCGCGATCCTGCAGATTGAACAGTGAAAACGCAGAGGTTTTGCCGGTGACCATTGAAACCAGAACACCGTTCTGACGTGACACAACGCCCGCAGATTTCACTTCACCGTAGTGGTCGAACACACTGGTGAGGATGCCTGAGCCTGAAGTCATGGTTAAAAACATACCGCGAAAACCGATCAGGCCGCGTGACGGAATAATAAATTCCATTTTCAGCCGGCCTTTGCCGTCTGGCTCCATGTTGGTCATTTCAGCTTTGCGCAAGCCAAGCTCTTCCATCACCGGGCCCTGGTGTTCTTCTTCAATATCCACCACAACCTGCTCGAACGGTTCCTGAGTAACACCGTCAATCTCTTTTTGAATAACTTCCGGTCGCGATACACCAAGTTCATAGCCTTCGCGACGCATGGTTTCGATAAGTACCGACAAATGCAGTTCGCCGCGGCCGGATACTTTAAATTTGTCGGCCGAGTCACCGGGCTCAACACGCAGGGCAACGTTGTGGATGAGTTCCTGCTCAAGTCGCTCGCGTATGTTGCGTGAGGTAACGTACTTGCCTTCTTTACCTGCAAACGGTGAGTCATTGACACGGAATGTCATGCTAACAGTGGGCTCGTCAACAGAGAGAGGTGGCAGAGCTTCAACGTTTTCAGGATCACAAAGCGTATCCGAGATTGATAAGCCGTCTATACCGTTAATGCAGACAATGTCACCGGCAGTGGCATTATCAGTATCTACCCGTTCAAGACCCATATAACCCTTTACATTAAGAACACGACCTTTGCGTTCCTCACCGGTTGCAGATTTTATGACGACTTGCTGGTTGGGCTGCAGTGCACCCCGGGTGATTCTTCCAACACCGATTACACCAACGTAGCTGTCATAGTCGAGTGCCGAGACCTGCATCTGGAAGGTACCGTTAATGTCGACTGCAGGTGCCGGTACTTTTTCGGTGATCATTTCAAACAGCGGCGTCATGTCTTCGGCCATTTCGTCTACTTCCATTCCTGCAATGCCATTTACTGCAGAGGTGTAGATGATCGGGAAGTCGAGCTGTTCATCTGTCGCACCGAGTCGGTCAAACAGATCAAACACCTGATCCATCACCCAGTCAGGGCGTGCGCCCGGGCGATCGATTTTGTTGATGACAACTATTGGCTTTAAACCACGTTCGAAAGCTTTGGAGGTGACGAAGCGAGTCTGTGGCATTGGACCGTCCACGGCATCGACCAGCAGCAGAACGCTGTCGACCATGGACAGCACGCGCTCAACCTCGCCGCCAAAATCGGCGTGTCCCGGGGTATCTACGATATTGATGCGGTAGTCCTGCCACTCGATTGCGGTGTTTTTGGCTAGAATGGTAATGCCACGCTCTTTTTCCTGATCGTTTGAATCCATGATGCGCTCGGCATCAGCGTTCTTGCGATCAAGCGTGCCGGATTGGTTCAGGAGCTTGTCGACCAAAGTGGTTTTGCCATGATCAACGTGGGCAATAATCGCGATATTGCGCAATTTTTCAGTATTCATAGTGTTTTAGGTAACTAATAAAGACGGCTGGACGAAGCGTGGGTGCATAATTTTCCACCCGCTGTAACCCGATTCATGTCCGCCGTGCAGGGAGTCCGGGTGCTCGGGCTGGATTATACAGATCCGACTGCCAAAACAAACACTTATATAGCTTGGTTTTTGCAGTTCTGCTGTCATATTGTGACTTGAGCAGCTGCAGGTGTAATCGCCGGATTCAATCGGGCTAAAATGCGGCTGGGTATAAGCTAACTGGAATGCGAGTATGAGAAGTCTACTAGTTGTGGCACACGGCAGTCGTCGGGCGGAATCGAACGAAGAAATTAAATCCCTGACGGAAAAGGTCTCACAACGATGTGCAGACAAGTTTGACCGCGTCGAATGTGCCTATCTGGAACTTGCTGACCCGCTGATTCCGGATGCAATCCAGTCACTGGCAGATGATGGTGCGATCTCGGTTTTGGTGGTGCCTTATTTCCTGGCACGAGGAGCTCATGTGGCGAGTGATATACCCGAGCAGATCAATATTGCACGTCAGGCTAATCCGGAGCTTGAGATTGCGGTATCAGACTATCTCGGAGCAGCAACCGAGATGCCGGATCTGATTGTTCAGCTCGCCAATAACACCTGAGTACTGTTACTCGTCAGCGGTTGCCAGCGTTTGTCGTTTGCGTGCGCTCTGCAATTTGCTGAAATTTTTCATCGAAGCTTCAACCAGGGCATCAATGTCTGTCGTCTGTTGCGCGTTTTTCCAAAGATCATAAATTTCTGCATCCAACCGATGCATAGTGCCTGCATCACCGTAGGAGGCGTAGGGTGGAATAACGGCTTCCTTGTTAGAAAGAATTTCATAGACCTGTGCACTGCAAATATCCAGTTCGTCAGGTGATGGTTTTGTATAAGGCGACACTGAGCCTTTCAGTGAGTTAAATTGCAGGTTCACATCGGGGTCCGATATAACATCAAGCATAAGCGCTTGTCCCTGCTTCTCTGCGAGCATGTCGACTTTGCCCAGTATGAAGCGTTGTTGGTATCAGGTGAAGCTACATTCACGGTTAGAGTGCTGGCAGGTTTTTGTAAAGGGTGGTCGTCGGATGATTGGTTTGGTTACAGTTAACTGACACTTATATAAAGGTCAGCATGCAATAAACCAAAAGCTTAGAGTTCTATCGGCAGCGCTGTTTCATGCTTCATCACTTCCATTGAAAGACTTGAAGTGACGCTATAGAGATCTACCTCTGCTACTAAATTCTTATAAAAACTGTCGAAGTCGCGTGTTGAAGCCACCTGTACTTTGACCAGGTAGTCAATGTCGCCAGCCAATCTATGTGCTTCAGTTATTTGAGGGTACTTATGTATAACTGAATCGAATTTTTGTAACCAGTCCTGCTGATGCTGGTTTGTTTTAATGGCGATAAAAAACGTTTCCTGCAGACCGATATGGCCCGGATCAATAATGCTGACCTGACGTTTGATGATGCCGGCTTCCTGCATTCGCTGAACCCGGTTCCAGGCAGCTGTTTTGGATACGCCCACGTGCTTTGCCAGCCGGTCCATTGACCAGGTGGCATCTTTCTGCAGTTGCAGCAGAATCTTCTTGTCGAAGTCATCCAGCTTGACGGGTGTTTTATCTGTTTTAGGTTTTTCTGTCATTTGTTCAGATATATTGTTTCAAAATGAAATTCGGGACTATTTTGATCATCGAATATTGCATATTACTGAATAATTTTCCATATTATGCAGCAAGTCAATCAATTTAGCAGGTGCACCATGCCTACCAAAGCCACGCATTCCATCATTGTCGCCAACGACCTGCAGACCGGTCGCAGTGTATTTTTAACCAGTGAGTCAGGCTGGAGTGAGATCGCTGGAGAAGCGCAGCTGCTTCAGAATGGATCAGATGCCGAAGCGCGATTGGAGTTGGCACTTAATGATGAGAAAAATAACCTTGTCATAGACCCGTATTTAATTGACGTTGCATCGGACAGGCAGGTTCGGGAAACCAGAGAACAGATTAGAACAACTGGTCCGACTATCTTTGCTAACAATCAGGTGGCTGATGCCCTGGTTGCCGACAACGTAGTGGCTGAAAACTCGCGCGCTCGGGCAGCGACTGCAAAACCTGCCGCTGTCGAAGCTGCCTAGTCCATGTACCAGTACGATCAGTTTGATCAAAAAATTATTGAGCAGCGAAGCGCTGAGTTTCGTGCACAAGTTGAACGTCGCCTGGCGGGTAAAATCAGTGAGGCCGAATTTAAACCGCTGCGGCTGATGAATGGTTTATATTTGCAATTGCACGCGTACATGTTGCGGGTTGCTATTCCTTATGGCGTGATGTCTGCCACTCAGATGACAGCGCTTGCCGATATTGCAGATAAGTATGATCGTGGCTACGGCCACTTTACTACCCGTCAAAACATACAGTACAACTGGCCCAAACTGATTGAGACACCGGATATTCTCGACCATCTCGCCAGTGTGCAGATGCATGCAATTCAAACCAGTGGTAACTGCATTCGCAACATCACAACAGATCCTTTGGCAGGCGTCGCTGCGGATGAAGATGTTGATCCTCGTCCTCTGTGCGAACTGTTGCGACAGTGGTCGACATTGCATCCGGAGTTTGCTTATCTGCCGCGCAAGTTCAAGTTTGCGATTACCGGCAGTGCGGTAGATCGAGCAGCAATAAAAGTACACGATATTGGATTGCGGTTGCGCTCAGATGGTAAAGGTAATCCGCTGGTCGATGTATGGGTTGGTGGTGGACAGGGCCGTACGCCAAAAATAGCGCAGTTGTTTAAAGAAGGTTTGAGTGTTTCTGAGTTATTGCCGTATCTTGAAGCAATAATGCGCGTCTATAACCGATATGGTCGACGCGACAACAAATACAAAGCACGGATTAAAATACTGCTTGCAGAGACCGGCCTTGAAGTTCTGCGGGAGCAGGTAGCGCAGGAGAGAAAGCTGATCGACTCCGGGCCTTTCGAACAGATTGATGCTGAGCTTGCTAGAATAACCGATAGCATTGTGAAGCCTGAATACAGTGCGACTTCCAAGGCAGACCAGGGCAAAGCAGCCAATGCAGATTCCGAGGCTGCATTCCAGCAGTGGAAGAGTCAGAACGTTGTGGCGCATAAGCATGCAGGCTACGCAATTGCGATGATCTCTTTAAAGCCAGCGGGTGGTATACCCGGTGATGCTACCTCTGAGCAAATGCGCGCGGTAGCTGACATGGCAGAGCGATATTCCTTCTCAGAGTTGCGGGTGACGCATCGACAGAATCTGGTACTGCCGCATGTTAGCGAGAGCGATCTATACAGTGTTTGGCAATCGCTGACGGAAGTGGGGCTTGCTGAAGACAACATCGATCTGCCGAGCGATATAATTGCGTGTCCCGGACTTGATTATTGTGCGCTCGCCACCGCACGTTCGATCCCCATTGCACAAGCTGTGTCAAAAAAAATTCGAACTGCTGAAAGGAAAACTGATCTTAGCGGTGTCTCGGTAAATATCTCTGGTTGTATTAATGCCTGCGCACATCACCATGTGGCGAGCATTGGGGTTCTGGGTTTGAATAAAGGCGGTGTTGAAAATTATCAACTGACGCTTGGCGGCCGTCATAATCAGAACGCCTCCATTGGTGAACGGCTTGGCCCGGGTGTATCGGGTGATGATGTTCCACAAGCTATCGAGAAGATTATAAATTTCTACACTGATGCACGTGAAGCGGGTGAAAGCCTGTCGGACACCTATGATCGTATTGGTAAAGAGCCATTCAAGGATGCGGTCTATGCCTGACATCATTTATTTACTCCAGCCCGACGGTGTGGTTGAAGAGCTGCCGCAGGATAAAGCGGCGCAGTACAAGATCGTGGATGGTGAAACTGATCCTGCAACAGTAACGCCTGCAGACCTGCAGGGAGACCCGCAGTCTGACCCTCTGGTGATTGCGTTTAACGGTGTTGCAGATGGGCGAGGTTTTTCGTTTATTAAAGCGCTTCGCCAGGACCTGGGCTATACCGGTAAGGTCTATGCCAGTGGCTTCATAAATCCCGATCAGCTTAGCTTCGCTTTTCAATGTGGGTTTGACGGTGTGCTGGTCAGCCCTGATCGGTGGGAAGTTTATAGCGCTGAAGGCTGGCAGTCAGCATTAAATCCGGTGGTAAATCTCAGTTACTCACTAACGCAATCTCAGCCGATTCAATCTATCTGGCAGCAGCGGCACGGAATCTAAACTCAGGTTTACAGCTACATGCGTCACATACAGACCGTATAGCGACGCACAAGGGGCATAGCGTGCAGCTCTAAACGTGGCGTTACCGCTAATGCCAGATACAATCGCAGTTCTACTGTACGCGGACTGCGATCATGCCTTTAACTCCGAACAAAAACGTATTTATAACCTGTGCTGTGACCGGATCCGGTAGTTCTCAGGATCGGTCCGCTCATGTGCCGCGCAGCCCGGAGCAGATTGCCAACAGCGCTATCGATGCCGCCAAAGCGGGTGCTGCAGTTGTACACTGCCATGTTCGGGATCCGGAGACGGGAACACCGTCTCGCAAACTC
>CAYLZS010000218.1:0-17189 GCA_964388065.1 uncultured Granulosicoccaceae bacterium | reverse complement strand
ATTATTGCCAACAACGGTGTGTTGTTTTCCGAGTCGTCCGTTAAAGGAGCGCATTTTGTAGAGCTCTGCTCGCAACGCAGGATACCGTTGGTATTTTTACAAAACATCACCGGTTTTATGGTTGGTAAAAAGTATGAAAACGAAGGTATAGCCCGGCACGGTGCGAAGCTTGTAACAGCTGTGGCTACTACCAGTGTCCCCAAGCTTACGTTTTTGGTAGGCGGATCATTTGGAGCGGGCAACTATGGCATGGCAGGTCGAGCCTATGGTCCGAGATTTTTATGGACCTGGCCTAACTCCAGAATCTCTGTGATGGGTGGTGAGCAGGCAGCGGGTGTCCTTGCGACTGTTCGACGTGACGGACTGGAACGCAAAGGAGAAACATGGTCTGCTGAGGAAGAGGCAAAATTCAAGCAACCCACCATTGATATGTTTGAAGAGCAGGCTCACCCGCTTTATGCCTCGGCAAGATTGTGGGATGACGGAATCATTGATCCGCGTAAAACCCGTGATGTTATGGGCTTGAGTTTATCGATCGCATTAAATGCACCGATAGAGGAAACACGCTTCGGTGTGTTCAGGATGTAGTGTGCCTATGTTTAAAAAAATACTCATAGCAAACAGAGGTGAGATTGCCTGTCGCATAATGCGCACAGCACATAAACTCGGTGTAAAAACCGTAGCGGTTTATTCCGATGCTGATGCCAGTGCGATGCATGTAGCTATGGCGGATGAGTCTGTTCATATTGGCCCCGCAGCGGTCAGCGAAAGTTATCTCAAAGGCGATGTCATTGTTGATGCAGCGCTGGCAACCGGTGCTGAAGCTGTTCATCCCGGTTACGGGTTCCTGTCAGAAAACCCTGAGTTTGTGGAGCTGGTTGAGGGTGCGAGTTTGTGCTTTATCGGGCCTTCCGCTTCGTCAATTCGCGCTATGGGTTTAAAGGATGCCGCTAAAAAATTGATGGAACAGGCTTCTGTGCCTGTGGTGCCTGGTTATCATGGTGAAGAACAGGAAGCTCAATTTCTGAAACAGCAGGCAGAAGCTATCGGTTATCCGGTATTAATAAAAGCACGCTCCGGTGGCGGTGGTAAAGGTATGCGACTGGTAGAAGATGCAGCAGACTTTACTGATTCATTAGCCAGCGCTCAGCGCGAGGCCGAAGCAAGCTTTGCCGATGCAGCCTGCTTAATAGAAAAATATATAACCTCACCGCGACATATAGAAATCCAGGTCTTTGGTGATGATCACGGTAACGTTGTGCATTTGTTTGAACGCGATTGCTCGCTGCAGCGACGCCATCAAAAAGTCATAGAAGAAGCACCGGCACCCGGTATGTCTGAAGAGATGCGTAAGGCAATGGGTAGTGCTGCTGTTGAAGCTGCCAAAGCCATTGACTACTCAGGGGCGGGCACAGTTGAATTTATTGTAGACAGCTCAGACGGTCTCAGGCCGGATCGTTTCTGGTTTATGGAAATGAATACGCGTTTACAGGTAGAGCATCCTGTTACTGAGGCTATAACCGGATGTGATTTGGTTGAGTGGCAGCTGCTGGTAGCATCTGGTGAAAAGTTACCTTTGTCGCAGTCTGAGTTAAGTATCAATGGCTGGGCGATGGAGGCGCGCATCTACGCTGAAGATGTTGAAAAAGGTTTTTTGCCAGCCACCGGTACATTGCACCACCTGGATTTCTCTGTAGAGGCCAACCCAACCACCAGAGTAGATACAGGGGTGCGTGCCGGTGACACCATCTCTCCCTTTTACGATCCGATGATTGCCAAGTTAATTGTTCATGGTGCTACGCGGGAAGAAGCGCGTCGACTGCTGTTGCAATCGCTGCGTGGCTGCCATGCAGCGGGGTCGGTCACGAATATAAACTTTCTCAGTGATTTAATCGAGAACATCGATTTTGCAAACGGCAACGTTGATACCGGGTTAATTGAACGCAACATTGAGCAGCTTGCGGGTGTAATTGCAATTCCCGATGCAGCGGTCGCTGTGGCGGCAATGCAAGCTGCCGGTATATCGCCAGCAGACAACGGTCACTCGTTTACTGCGTTCTCGCTGTGGCAGCCAATGCGCCATTCAATAAAGCTTAAGAATCATCGTGGTGAAGAAATTCCTGTTGCAATAGAAGGTAGCAGTGCTAAAGACTGGCAGGTGTCCGTAGAGGGCAGGGTGCATTCTTATACGATACTGGGTAACAACAAAGTGCTATTCGATGGCCAGACCGTTGATGCAGTTTGCCAATCCTTTGGTGCCGGTAAATCCTATCCTGCAGGTGTCAGTGTATTTTCTGATCGTGGCTGGCACTTTAGTGTACCTGACCCGCTTGACGGTGATGGTGGTGATGAAGCCGGGGGTGATGTTGTTATTGCTCCGATGCCAGGGCAGGTAAAGCTTGTCAATGTTGCTCCAGGTGATTCGGTAACATCCGGCGATGCGCTGGTCGTTATGGAGGCGATGAAAATGGAGCACACTCTGGCAGCGCCAAGAGATGGCAGCGTCGAAGAAATACTGGCATCAGTCGGTGATCAGGTCGAAGATGGTGCAATACTTCTGCGGTTAAAAGAAGACGCTTAGCAGATTAATCGGTTAGCAATAACGCGAGTGACCTCGCCATTACCTTTGCAGCATCGACCATATCCTGAATGCCTACGTATTCATCGGGTTGATGCGCGAGATCGAGTATTCCAGGCCCGTAGGCAATGCAGTTTTTCAAGCGCCCGATGCGATCAATATGTTTTTGATCGTAGGTGCCCGGAGAAACCACATAGTCCGGAGTCGTTCCAAGTTCATGCTGGATTGCGTCAGTTACTGCTTTAACAATTGGTGCATCTTTGTCTGTCATGGTTGGCAGCACCGAAAACAGTTCTTTTGTTTTGGCTTTGAATCTGGGTCTGCACTGGCCCACCTCCCGCAACAGTGCCTGCAACTCCTGCCTGACATCTTCAATGTCTTCTTCAATAATGAAGCGACGGTCGAGCACCATTTTACAGCGATCGGGTACCAGTGCTGCGGGAAGACCGGTATAGTCTTCTTCCGGTTCCGGTAAACCACCGTGGATTGAATTAATGTTGAGTGTTGACTGGCGTGCCTGTTCCGGTACCACGGGCATCGCGGTGGTTTTCTTTTGCAGTGACGGATAAATCTTTTGCTCGATGGCTTCAATCACGGCACCCATATGCCTGACAGCACACTCGCCAAGAAACGGCATCGATCCATGTGCAATGTGGCCGTAAGTTTCTATCTCTGTCCAAAGTACGCCGCGATGGCCAAGACAGATGCGGTCTTTGTTTAACGGCTCTGGAATAATTACGTGTTGCACATGATCAGGATCGAACCGTCCCTGTTCAGCCAGCCAGGCGACGCCGCCAAAGCCGCCCGATTCTTCATCGGCGGTGCCAGAGATTTCTATTGAACCGTTGTAGTCGCCGCACACTTCAATAAATTTTTCTACAGCGATTATTGATGCTGCAAGCCCGCCTTTCATATCGCAGGCGCCGCGTCCATAGACTTTGCCGTCTTTAACTACGCCTTCAAACGGATCAACGGTCCATCCATCACCGACTGCAACTACGTCAGTGTGAGAATTAAAATGAACGCATTCACCAGGCTTCTTCCCTACATGTCTGGCAATGACGTTCCAGCGCGGATACTGATCGCTGTCACCGAGTGCTCCGGTCGCGCGCAGCAACTCACATTCAAAACCTCTTGCAGTGAGTCGGGTGCTTATCAGTTCACAGATGTCTCGGTAGTGTGCACCGGGCGGGTTTAATGTTGGAATTCTGATAAGCTCGCGGGTGAGATCGATAAGCTCTTCCGCGGAGTTATCAATGGCGTCACGCAAGCGGAAAATCAGTTCTTCTTTGCCGGTCAATGCGACTCTCCGGGGGTTTAAGTTGCGGGTCAGTTTTATGCCTTACACTGACGTGTTGTGGAAGCGTTGACAATGCGACCTTCAGCTTTGTGAGCAAAGGTGCGGTAGTGCAGGTTTCCGTCAGATCCTGGCAATTCATGCTTATCGAGCCACACAGACTGGCGGCCAGGTCTCATTTTTTTACCATTTAAATGTAACTTTATACGAACAAAGTAACGTGTAACACGGACTAAGTTTGCGGATCTGTTACAGTCTGCGCGATCCGCAACTCTGGTTCCAGCTGCGACGACTATAGCCATTTACTGTCTAAGGATACATCAGTGAAACAAATTGCCATTGTTCTACTTACTGCAGTAGCGCTCACCGGTTGTGGTGGCGGTGGCGGCGAGGACACGTTCGGCGCTGATACCTCAAGTAATACTATTGGTGGCGGTACAACAACCAGTGGCAGCAGCCAGCCAAATGCTGACTCGGGCACTGATGCAGCTACCCCTGTTTCAGTTACCGGTGGTTCCAGTGCCACTGGTTCAGATAACAGCGGTTCAGATAACGGGGACAACGCTGGCTCGAACAATAATGGCCCTGTCGCGAGCGGAATTACTGCCAGTCATCGAAACGGACAAACTTTTCTTGTATGGCAGGAAGTTAATGATCAGACCGGCTACCATGTTTATCGCCACAACTCGCCGATCACCAGCAGTAATCTGGCGTCTGCAACTCGATTGACCGAACGTTGGGGACCGCTGGATCAGAATACCTCGCTACATCGCTTTGGCACAGATGATGTTCCAGACAACTTCGTCATTAGTGATTCCGGCCAGCCTCTGGGTAATGATCGTGGCTTGTTTGTCCACACGACTCAGAACAATCAGCAGGGTGGTGCCTTCTACGCTGTAACCAGCGTTGTTGGTGGAAACGAAAATAGATCTATTGTTGCCGGTTCCAATGCAACATCGCAGTCCGTTAATGAATCTGTGAGTACACCGCGTCCTGTGCTTACTGCATCAACTAACGGTGGAAACGGGCGTATCTATACGCAGTATATGGATTACGCACTTTGGAACCCTACACTTAATGGCTATGCGTTTAACTTTGCGGTTGCGTTTCCGGTAAATTACAACAGCTCAACTGCTTATCCTTTGATGGTTGAATTACACGCCTACGATGAGCAACACAAATTTGAAGGCCAGGCCGAATTTGAATGGCCGGTAATACAGCTTTTTCCGAGTGATCCGGGTGACCGTTTCGGTACTGCACATACCTGGTGGTACGGTCATGCGAAAGACCATAATTATAAAACCCAGGGTTCGGTGCCGCGCTCAGGTGAGATTGAAAACTTCACTGAACAAAGAGTTTTGGCGGCAATAGATTTTTTGATCAGCGACGGCCAGTTTAATGTTGACAGAAACCTGGTGCATGCCTGGGGTCATTCAATGGGTGCAACAGGTGCATTGGGCTTTGGCCTTCGATACCCGTCCGTGTTTGCAGGTATCTATGCCAGTGAACCGATGACTAACTTTGCAGCGAGCCCGGTGTTTCAGGAAAACTTTACTGCTATTCTGGGTGATCAGTCGAGCAACCTTCAGATCATTAACAACGGACCTAACAACGCTGCGATTCGCAATTACGGTTCAAATGGTTCGCAACCGACAGGTGTGTGGAACTGGATGAACCATCAGGAACAGTTAGTACGTCGTCGGGCAGACAACTTTGCCTATCTGATGGTTGATCACGGCAAATCTGACAATGTTATTGACTGGCAAACTCAGGGCCGGCCGATGGCTCAGGCATTTACCAGTGCGCGGGCGGGTTTCTCAGCGTCTGCACTGGGTGGGGTCGGGCACAGCTGGCTCGGGTTTGATTCGGTAGTCAATTCGGTGTTCGGGTTAGGTTTTGGCGAGCAAACAGCATGGCAGTATCCGAACAATCTGAGTTTTCCGGGTATTCACAATGCATCCGGGTCAGGCTCATTGCAACCGGGTAGCTCAGGTGATGATCGCCACAATACAACTATTGAGTGGGCTACACCGAGAAATAACTTTCACCAGGGTATTGTCGACTCTTCTAATCGCTATGAGATTTCACTGCGCTCAACCAGCGGTAATCAAATGGCCGATATCACGCCGCGTAACACCAATGCTTTTAAGCCTTCATCCGGCACTGTATGTAGCTGGACGGCCACCAGTATTGGTAATAACGCTACCATCGGTTCGGGTTCCGGCACAGTTGATGGCAGCCGGTTGTTAACGATGCAACAGGTTTTTATTCAGTCCGGCGGTGGTACGCGCCTGACAGTTAACTGCCCCTGACCTCTGAAGTTTGTCTGGAGCAATTAGCGGCCGGTATGTCGCGCGGGTAAGTGAGCTCCACTGGCAATCATTCCACTAGTGTGTTTCGCGTTAGCGGATCATCGATATACTTCTGTGGTGATTCGATTTTTATATAAGTTTAAAGTATTGAGGCGTTTTCAATGTGTCAGTCTCCCTTAGTGCTCCTCAAATCCACAGCGCTATTGCGGCCAGTTGCGGCTTTGTTAGTGGGTTTTTTGCTTTTTTTATCGGTAACTACTGTTGGAGCTCAGTCAGTATCGATTGAAGGCGGGGTGAATATTAGTTATCCGCCAACAGGGTCTGTGCTTGGCAATAATGACATCATCTATTTTAATCCGGGTGAGATCAATATTCATGAGTGGCGTATAACGATAGGTTCATCCCCTGATACCAGCGGTCTCTTTGATAGTGGTGTGTATAAGTTTTCGGAAGCGGAATGGGAATTAGCCATAGATGGATTACCCAATGATGGCAAGCCGGTTACAATGCGATTCTGGCAGCGTGACAACGGAGGTGCATGGATATCTTCCGATTATGTTTACAATACTCAAAGTGGCGGCCAAGGTAGCGGCCAGGGTAGCGGCCAGGGTAACGGCAATAACACCGGTGCCGCTCCCAAAGCACCTGAAGTAACAATATCTGAAAATACACCCTCTGTAACTGCAGCGCCCATTGTAATTAGTAACACAGGGCCTGTGGTTCGTGATCTGACTGCCGAACATCGTAACGGTCAGACATTTATAACCTGGGTTGAAGTAGCGGGTGATGCCGGTTACCACGTGTATCGCCATACGTCGCCAATAACTACCTCAAACATTGGTGCGGCCGAAAAAATTACCGCTAAATGGGGTCCGCTTGACAGTGATACTTCGGTTAACAAGCACGCACATGGACAGGTGCCTGCAACTTTTGTAATAAGTGATTCCGGACGACCTTTGAGTGAGTTGAACGGATTGTTTGTCTATACACCGGAAAGCGCTGGCAAAAAGTTCTATGCGGTGACCTCTGTAGTCGGAGGTACAGAGACGATTGCGGTAACGGCCGGGGAAAACAGTTTGTCTGCTTCGGTTACTGAAACTGTAGCCGTTCCCAAACCGGTTCTGGCGTTGTCTTTAAATCGCGGACGTGGCCGCGTGTATACACAGTACATGGATTACGCAAACTGGAATCCGACTTTTAACGGTTATGCTTATAACTATTCGGTGGTGCTGCCTGCGAATTATCGCAAGTCTCGATCCTACCCGCTGCTGATACACCCTCACGCCTATGGTGAAAACTTTAAAGTGCTGGAACAGTCAGAATATGGCTGGCAGGTTGTACAGCTTTTTCCAAGTGATCCTGGTGTATCGACCGGTGCAATACATTCATGGTGGTTCGGCTATGCAGCTGATCACAACTATCGGACAGATGGCACGATACCCACTTCAGGCCGCGTCGCAAACTTTACTGAGCGGCGGGTTATGCAAGCGGTGCAGGATACGATCAATGATCCATCCATTAACGTCGATCCACAGTTGGTGCATGCATTTGGACACTCTATGGGTGCGTCCGGGTCACTGTCGCTGGGTATGCGATATGGAAATATTATCGCTGGAATTTATGGCAGTGAGAGCATGACAAACTATCGCACCAGTCCGGTGTTTCAGCTTGAATTCGAACAATTGTGGGGTGCCCAGTCTGCCAATCTGCCCATTGTGATTAGCGGGCCCTGGTCAGATCCTATTCGCCGTTATGAAGGTACTGGTGTCTGGGACTGGATGAACCATCACAAGCAACTGATAGATCGCCGCGGTGACGACATGGCGTATCTGATGCTGGCACAAGGCAAGGCTGATGACGTCATTGACTGGAACACGCAGAGTGCGCCGATGGCTCGTGTGTTTAATGAAGCGTCTGTTGGCTTTTCATCGAACTTCGTTGCAGGTGCCGGCCACTCGTGGCTTGGTTTTGCCGCCATAGTTGACTACATGTTCGGCTTTGGTAACGGACTGGATTTTCCGTGGCGCTATCCGCTCAATCTGAGCTTTCCCGCAATACAGAATGCGTCTGCGTCGGGTTCATTGTCACCGGGGCTTGTCGCAAGTGATACCTATAATATGGATATTGAGTGGGCTACTTCTCACACCCGCTTTGCCAGGCCGATTGTCGATGAGCCTGGGCGTTATGAGATTTCGCTGCGTTCCCGGAACGACGATCAGACTGCTGACATTACACCGCGAAATACCCAACGTTTTAAACTACAGCCAGGCCAGAGTTGTGAGTGGGTTACCTCCAGCAACAACAAACGCAAAACCTATGGAAAAGGGACGGTGACGGTAGATAAAGATGCGTTGGTAACTGTCCGGCAGGTGCCCATCACCTATAAGGGAACACGCTTGTCGATAAATTGCGGCTAAGATGCTTTGCTCCCAACTGTATGTGAAGTGGATTTGAGGCCGAGAGCCATGGCAGGGCAGCAGCCTTAGCGAGGTGTTATGATCCCGCGTATGTCTCCGACTTAGCTAAAAGTCCATCGCCAGGCCTCAATCATGAATCCCCAGCTGCTGGAACAACTTGTCCCTACCGGTGTTTTGCGTGTGGGTGTGAATATGTCCAATTTTTTGTTGGTCAACAGCACATCAGAAAACGGTGAACCGGATGGTGTATCACCAGCGATGGCGCGAGAGCTTGCCGCAAAATTGGGAGTCGGCGTCAGACTTATACCTTTTGATGGTCCGGGAGATGTTGCAGATGCGGCGGCCGGTAACGTCTGGGACATTGCCAATATTGCAGCGGAACCTGCGCGTGCCAAAACAATAAAATTCAGCTCTGCGTATTGTGAAATACAGGCCAGTTATCTGCTGCCACCCGGATCTTCTATTCGGTCAGTAGAAGAAGTTGATCAAAGTGGTAACCGAATTGCTGCCAAAGGTCGCGCCGCATTTGAGCTGTGGCTGAGCGATAACCTCAGAGAAGCAACAGTAGTGCAGGCAGAAAGCCACGATGCAGCGTATGACGCATTTGTAGAACAGTCTCTTGAGGCACTGGCGGGATTGCGACCCAAGCTCATGGAGCAACAACAAATGTTATCCGGTTCCACCATTCTTAAAGAGAGTTTTACTTCCGTGCAGCAGTCTATCGGCTGTCTGCCGGGCAGGCAGCAAGCAGCATCGTTCATCGATGCGTTTGTAAAGGAGTCACTTGGCAACGGACTGGTGCAATCGCTTATTGAAAAATATCAGGTAACCGGACAACTATCTGTCGCGGTTTCCGACCCATAAGTATGGCAAGCTCCTGACATGACCCACTCATAGAATGGCTTCTGCATAAGAGTGGAAAGAAAAACCCGAATCGATGCACTGGGTGCGACCGTGCTAGTGCTTTTTTCTGCATTACTTGGACTAAATCAGGTATTGGTTAAGCTGGTTAACGCAGGTATGCATCCGGTATTTCAGGCAGGGCTGCGTTCAGCGTGTGCATTTTTTCCCGTGCTGCTTTTCGCGTTGCTAATGCGACGAAGGCTGAATATTTCTGATGGCAGCCTGGTGCCAGGTATCATTGTCGGATGCCTGTTTGCCATTGAGTTCACCGTTGTCTTTATCGGTATTGATCTCACGTCGGTCGCCAGAGCGTCGGTGTTGTTTTACACAATGCCACTGTGGGTTGCTGTCGCTGCGCACTTTTTAATTGATGGTGAAACGTTGACTCAGCGCCGCGTCATTGGGCTCGCGCTGGCCTGTATCGGTGTGGTCGTGGCGCTGGTGTACAACAGTAATCCGGTTAGCGATAAATCTTTGAGTGGTGATTTATTGTGTTTGCTGGGCTCTGTTCTTTGGGCTGCTATCGCATTGCTGGCACGAACTACCAGTCTCTCAAAGTCCAGTCCGGAGATGCAATTGCTGTATCAATTAGCAGTGTCCGCGCCGTTGTTATTGCTCGGCGCTTACTGGATTGGTGAAACATGGCGTGAACCGACAGGATTCACCGTTGGAATTTTTGCTTTTCAGGTGTTGGTTGTTGTCAGTATCGGTTTTTTGTCCTGGTTTTGGGTGTTGTCTGTCTATCCGGCTGCAGATATGGCGGTGTACAGTTTTTTAGCGCCGGTGTTCGGTGTGCTGTTCGGCTATGTAATTTTAAAAGAAACACTTGGGTGGAATGTTTTGTTAGCGCTGGTGTTGGTGTCAGTGGGTATAGCGCTGGTAAATTCCAGGTCGGCAAAGAGTGATGATTCTTCTACAGGTGATCGGTAGTGCCTGCCTATTGTAAAAATGGTATCCGACTTTGAAATTGCATCATTTGTTACTACTGATATTTATCAATGCGTGTTGGGGATTTAACTACATTGCTGGTAAAGAAGGCACCGAAGCGTTTGGCCCGCTATGGTTCAGCGCACTGCGGTTTCTTATTGTATTGATATTGCTGTTGCCGTTTGCTCGTTGGAAAGCCGGGCAAATGAAGACGATTTTATTGATCGGTTTGTTGCTCGGTGTCGTGCATTATCCGTTCATGTTTTCCGCTATGTATTTAACCGATAATATATCGGCGATAGCCATTGCAGCGCAACTCGTCGTGCCGTTTTCAACTGTTGTTGCTGTGCTGTATTTAAAAGAGCATATAGGTATCACCAGAACGATCGCAATTGCGCTATCGTTTGTTGGCGTAGTGGTGATCAGTTTTGAGCCCATTGGCGCAGATCATATATTGTCGCTGCTACTCACCACGGTGGCGTCAGCTGCCATGGCTGCGGCGGCCATTCTTATGCGCAGGCTAAATAATACGGGTGTCTTCAATCTTCAATTCTGGATTGCAGCAACCGCATCCGTGTCTTTAATTTTACTCACCCTATTGATTGAATCGCCTTCTATTGAAAAACTGGCGAGCTTTACATTAACTGACTACTGGTCGCCTGCATACTCTGCGGTGGGTGCGACGATTATTGGGCATGGATCATTCTATTACCTGCTGCAGCGCTATGAAGTGAATGACGTGGCTCCGTTTATTACTTTATCGTCTTTGTTTGCTGTCGGTTTTGGTATTGTATTGTTAGGTGATCAGATGACTTTGCGTATCGTTGTGGGTGGTATGCTTACGCTTGTCGGCGTCACAGTCATTGCCGTGCGTGGTGCTAAAGTGGCGGCGGCTAATCAACCGGAAGTTATTGAAAACAAAAACCGGCAGGTGTGACGGTCGATAGGTGTATTAGCTGATATGTTTATTAAACATTTTTATTAACCCAATTTTTTAACCCATATTTTTAACAAGGGCCCGGACCCGGAATGAATTTCTCCGAATTTGCATTTGACACAGAACAGATGATCGCAGGATTGGGTCTGTGGGTAGAGACCGAAAGTCCCGGCTATGACGCAGCTGCCGTCAACAAAGTTATTGATCTCGCTGCTTATGATCTGGCATCCATCGGTGCTGACATACAGCGTATTCCAGGCCGTATGGGTTATGCCGATACATTGCGCGCGACAATAAACCCGGGTGAAGGTAAAGCACCCGGCATTTTAATCGCCTGCCATGCTGATACCGTTCACCAGATGGGCAGTATTGCTGACATGCCGTACCGCAGAGAGGGTAATCATTTGTGGGGTGTCGGTATAGCTGCAATGAAATCCGGTAGTTATATTTGTCTGGAGGCATTGCGCCAGTTAGTTCGCAGTGAGTCTGCTCTGAATCTTCCGGTTAGCATTATTTTTATTTCGGATAAAGAACTCGGATGTCCTTCTACAAGAGAGCTTTTTGAAGCGACAGCCAGATGCAATAAATATGTGCTGGTGCCTGATTGCGTCAGTGAAAGCCGTTTTGTAGTGAATGGTGGACACGCGCAGGATCGCTACAAGCTCGATGTAAAAGTCGACTCTGTTTCAGAGGTTGGATTCTCGGAGTCTGCAATATCTGAAATGGCACGCCATATTGTTACTATTGATGAGCTGGATATTGATGAATGTAGTTTTAAAGTTGGTGCAATTAAATCTGGTCAGTGGGTAAACTTTGCAGAAAAGTGCACAGCAGAAGTAATCGTTGAAGCGCGAACTGAAAATGGCGTTGTGGACGGTAAGCGCCGGATCATGGCACTTAATTCACCAAACCCGGATAAAGGCCTGCACGTTAACAGGAACGTTTCATTGCCGCTTTGGGTTCCCGGTACAGATTCTAATCTGCTGCTCGATGTTGCAAGGCAGGTAGGGAGAAGTTTGGGCAGTGATCTTCAGGGGTCGGTTGCTGCGGGTGGATCGCTTGCCTGTATTACTGGCTCAATGGGTATTGCCACACTGGGTGGTCTGGGTCCGGTTGGTTCGGGAGCGCGCAGTCGTTCCGAGCGGATAGAAATTGACAGTTTGACTGAGCGCGCTAAATTAGTGGCAGGTATTCTTCAAACACTTGCATAACAATAGTAGTGCAGCCAAGTCTGTTAAGACTCCATACTTATAAGTTCAGGATACTAACCGGTTTTTTCTGTACCGATAAAAGATTCCTGCGGATACAGAGCGTCGTTTGCCGCAAGCGTCGGTGATAGTTTATTCAGACACGAGGAGATATGCGATGCTACCGAAACAGGTGCTAACGTTTTATCCCAATAGTCGAGTGACGCCTGCTGATGGTGTGCAAGCAGTTGCGGATCACTTAACAGCTCATCCATCAGGTCGGGCAGCGTGTTCCAGTCGCGAATGATAATCGCCGGTGAGGATTCAGCAAACCAGTGATTTGGTTGTTCTTCGGCGACTACCACACAACCGTAGTACATACCTTCACACAGTCGGTAAGTTTCCAGATGCGTACCTCGAGGAGACAGGCAGATTTTGGTGTCCATTAACACCTGTGGGTAGTCATCGTGCTCAGGTTTGTCATTGGCTTTTGGGAAAAAGCTTGAGAGCTTTACATCAACCTTATAGGGCCGATTTTTTTTCCATCGACTGACGACATCTACCATGCGTTCGCGTGAAAGTACTTTGGCAGTTTTTATCAGGCCGCCCAGTGCTTTCTTATGATCTATGCTGCCAGTAAATGATACATCCAGTCCACGGTCATTGATCGGCGTGACTTCATTGCGTCTGGGTAGTCGGTAATAGCCATAGGGTATCGCGAATATATTGCCGGAATCTCGATGGTAATGCGGAAATCGCTTGAGGTGTTGTCTGAGAAATTGTACGCAGGTCATCAGGTTGAATCGCCACCAGGCTCGGTGGGTTGCCAGTTTCATGTGTTGGCCCGGTGCTTTGAATACTGCATGAACACGGCTCGCGTATTTTGGAACTCTGGCCCATTCGTCACCCATAACAAATACAACGACGTTCGGGGTTTGATCGAATTTGGCAGGTAGTTCGTCGACACTGCGGGTAAAGACAAAAGTGTAGTCGTCAAAGCGGTGTAATGTGCACTGCAACTTTTCCATCAGTTCTGCGAAGTAGTCGATGTTGCACTCAAGCGCAAATGGCGCGTCGACGCTGGCTGCTGAAATTTCGAGGGTTTTCTCTCCACCCATGCAAATCAGGCAGTTAGGTAACACTTTGCGAACTGTATTGTGGCAGAGTGGCATTGCAGCAACCGAGACTTAAAAAAGTATTAGCGGTGTGTCGCGAGCTACATTGAGTGTTTATTCTTATTTAATACAGACGAGTGCTTAGGTTGCGATTGATGAGAGATTAATCAAGACCAAGATCTTTTCGTGCCTGTTGCACATATTTCTGTCGACCCGATACGATTTTCCAGCGTGTACCGCCGCATTGTCGCCACAATACCGCAGAGCGAATGCCCGCCAACAGGCAGGCTCTGATTCTATTTGCGTGTAAGTCCTGCTCGAGATACTCACGGGTGCCGTGAACAACAATACGAGGCGACATATTGCTAATATTGTCTGTATAGATTTTAGCCAGTAACGAAATGACTTCATCGTCAAGTGTGTCGTAGTGGCTACGCATTTGGTCTGCGCTTTCGATACCGCGACGTATGCGACTCAACAATGCTGTGTCCGACTGGCACTTGTGCTCAAGCTTGAGCAGATTGAGTATGTATTGGGTAATTTGCAGATTCGGTTTGCTGTCAGTGCCGTCTAACTGATCTACCAGTCTTTGTTGACCTGCGCGAAGGTTGGATTTGCCACCATAGACAGCTTCAACCGAGTCGCTGTCCAGGGTGAAGATCGACTCCACTACAATTCGAATGTGGCTTTCATTGAACTCACCGCTGTTGGCGATGTTTTGCACCAGCTCAGCCGACAGGAACAAACCGGAAAGTGCCAGTGTTTGATTTTCCAGTGAGTTAATCAAAACTGAGGTGCCACAGGATAGCTACAATTTAATGCTAGTGCCTGATTCGATACCAGGCGGCGATCAATGGGCTCGGGTTTTGTTAGATCAATTTTTATAGCGCTTTGCAATAGTTTTGCTCATGAACAATAGAGGGTTAGTGTGGTGCTTTCTCGATGATTCCGCCACCCAGGCACTCCTCACCATTATAGAAAACAATCGATTGGCCGGGTGTTATTGCCCTGACGCTTTTATTAAATAATACAATCGCTGTAGTTTCATTTTCAAAGTGGATCGTACACTCCTGATCCTGCTGACGGTACCGGGTTTTTGCTGTGCAAGCAGTACCATCAGCCGGGACTTCTCGAATCCAGTGTAGCTTTACTGCGCGCAGAGAATTTTTGTGCAGAGCAGGGTGGTCATGGCCCTGAACCGCAACGAGTTCGTTCAATGCTATGTTTTTGTCACAGACATACCAGGGTTCAGCCGGGTAGTTTGCATTGCCACCGATACCGAGACCCTGACGTTGTCCAATGGTGTAGAAAGCTATTCCGTTGTGCTTGCCTACCGTTGCTCCGTCAGGGGTCACAATTGCACCGGGCAACGCTTCCACATACTCTGCCAGAAAATCTCTGAATTTTCTCTCACCGATAAAGCAAATGCCGGTACTGTCTTTCTTGTCGTGCACCTGCAGGTTTAGATCGTGGGCCAGATCGCGCAGATCTGTTTTTTGTAAACTGCCAACAGGAAATACTGCGTGTCGGAGTTGCTCCTGGCTTAGCGTGTGAAGAAAGTAAGTTTGATCTTTTCCTGCATCTGCACCGCGTAACAGCCTGATCTTGCCGTCTTCTGCAAGATCACTTTGAACGTAGTGGCCTGTTGCTATTTTTTCAGCACCGAGTGTTTTTGCATGATCGAGAAAAGCCTTAAACTTGATTTCCTTGTTGCAAAGAACATCCGGATTGGGAGTTCTGCCGGCATTGTATTCGTCCAGAAAACCTGTGAAGACCGTCTTCCAGTACTCCTCTGAAAAGTTAACGCTGCTGAGTGGTATGTCCAGTAATTCGCAAACACCGGATGCATCGCGAAAATCTTCCACTGCGGTGCAATAGTCATCACCTTCCTCGTCCCAGTTCTGCATGAATACGGCTTGCACGTGGAGGGATGTCTGAAGCTTTAGCAGATGCGCTGCGACAGCAGAGTCCACCCCGCCGGACACACCGATCACCACCTGGCAGAGTGTTGAATTCAATTTAGAGGCAGAAATTTTATGGAGAGTTGCATCAGTTGGCTGTCTGTTGCCGGATCTTATACATTTTGCAGCAGCGCAAGCGGATATCTGAGCCCGCTAAGATAATCATCTATGCAGCGCAGCACCAGCGGGCTTCTCAGGTTCGCGGCCTGTAGCTGGTCGCGTGTCAGCCATTCTGCCCTTATTATAGGTTCGTCGAGCACTCGGTCGGGCTCGTGATCAGTGACGTTGCCGATAAAGGTTGTTCTCATGTGGGTCAGTTGTTTTACCGGATGCTGCCAGCGGTAGATGCCCAGCACAGCCAGTGGATGGAAAACCCGGGCAGTCTCCTCCCTAACTTCGCGGATTACAGCTTCAACCAGACTCTCGTTATTCTCAAGGTGCCCGGCTGGCTGGTTAATGACCCGCTGGCCGTCGATCAGTTCTTCAACCATCAGAAAGGACTTGTTGTGTTCGATTACGGCTGCGACGGTTGCATTCGGTTTCCAAACCATGGATGAACTCTAAATTGAACGGAAGATAACATGATACCGCTGCGTCACAGTTTCAGGTAAGTCAAAAAGCCGGCGCATATGGGCAATTCGGATTCCCGCCTGGAATATTTGTGGTTGTTTGTTTACCAAATTGCAAAGGTATCTGAACATATACAGCTCATAAGTAGCAAAATAACCACAAATGGCGAACTGCGTAGCTCAAACATACGAATTTTGCGGGCAATTGTCACAAACTTTCACGACGGCAACCCAATTTACTGACACTGACGCCAAAAAACTGTTGTTTTTGTGCAAATAGCTGGTTAGCATTAATTCACACATCGGGGTGAGCAGCTCTTGGTTTGAGTTGACCGCTGTGCTCGCTATCGCTGAGAACCAACGGCTGTAACCGGCCGATGGTTTCTATTGGCTGGGAACGAGGCGATTTGCATTGTGGCAACTCTTACGGTGCCGCTTTATTTTTAGATGACACAATCAGATATACCTGACTGGAGAAATAACAAAATGAAATACACTAAATCCGCGGCAGCACTGGCACTGGCAGGTATTGCTGTCACACCACTGGCTCAAGCACAAACAACCGTGACACTGGCCGGACAGGTAGCTATCGGTATCCTTGGTAGTGACGTCGACGACATCGATGCTATTGATATCGGCGACCCTATCGGGGTTGATGAGAACGGTCTTACTATTTTTGCAGATGAAGACGACGTAGTAGCAGCGGCGCAACCGGGTGACCTGACTTTGTTCGGTGATGACGCGATTGTTGCTGTGAGTGCAGAGACGGAATTCGGTAACGGACTTACTGCTTACTCTAACTGGCGTGCGGATTTCAGCTTGACTGGAAGTCCAGCGGGTGGTGATGACATCCACGTCGGTATTCGAGGCGATTTCGGTGATTTCCGTATTGGTGAAGTCCCTGATGCAACTGGTTTCGGTCAGATTAACGATATTCTTTCCGGATCAGACATCGATGGCGAGGACACCGGTCTAAGCTACACGGG
>CAYLZS010000217.1:0-25481 GCA_964388065.1 uncultured Granulosicoccaceae bacterium | reverse complement strand
GATGGCACTTCATGGAACCTTCCTGACGTCAATCTCAATAACGATGGCTCTTACAGAATTCGTGTAAGAGCAATTGACTTCGCGGGCAATGTTGCTGATTTCAACGACAACCCAAGAACAGATTGTATAGTTTTTGGGTCGGAAGTAACGGCCCCGACCGTGGCAACCACGTCGTACACAAATAACACTACTGTCACCCCCACGACCACCGAGGTATTCGGTACTTCCTTCGTTTCTTAATCAGGCATAGAACGCGCCTTGGTACGTCTACAGAGGCGAGATACGGCAGCCGCAGATTTCTATAAGGGACATGTCTGGACCACTACTCCCTTCAATGTCGAAGCAGATGTAAGCGCCGATGGTTCTTCATGGAACCTTCCCGACGTCAATCTCAATAACGATGGCTCTTACAGAATTCGCGTAAGAGCCATTGACTTTGCAGGCAATATCGCTGATTTCAACGACAACCCAAGAACTGATTTTATAGTTATTGGTGCTGACGTCACCGCCCCGACCGTGGCAACCACATCGCATACAAATAACTCAACTAACTCTCCTGCGACCACTGACGTATTCGGTACAGCATCCGATTCAGAGTCGGGCGTTGAACGCGTTCTTGTTCGGCTTCAGAGGCTCGATACTATCCCCGGCCAGTTCTGGAACGGCTCTGTCTGGACTACTTCTCCCGCCAATGTTGAAGCTACAGTAAGCGCGGATGGTTCTTCATGGAACCTTCCCGACGTTAATCTCAACAACATTGGCTCTTACAGAATTCGTGTTAGAGCGATTGACTTTGCAGGTAATATCGCAGATTTCAACGACAATCAAAGAACTGATTTTATCGTTGTTGGTGCTGATGTTACGACCCCGACTGTTGCAACCACTTCACATACCGATAACACTACCGTCACTCCCGCCACCACCGATGTATTCGGCACATCCTCCGATTCCGAATCAGGCGTGGAACGGGTTCTTGTTCGACTTCAGAGATTCGATACTACCCCGGGTCAATTCTGGAATGGCTCTGTCTGGACTACTACTCCTTTCAATGTGGAATCTGATGTAAGCGCCGATGGCACTTCATGGAACCTTCCTGACGTCAATCTCAATAACAATGGCTCTTACAGGATTCGCGTAAGAGCCATTGACTTTGCAGGCAATATTGCTGATTTCAACGACAACCCCAGAACTGATTTTGTGGTTACTGGTGCAGATGACATCGCCCCGATCGTTACAGGCACAGCAGAATAAACCGAGACCAGCACTGATTTAACCCTCTGGACGCCTCCGAAGCCCTTGTCACCTGGTGACCATTTCTTTAACACTGGCTGACAATGTGCCGTCCTCGCCGGAACCTCTGAACCTCCACCGACTCAAACAATAAGGCTTCAGCCTGAAACGTCTGCGACTATACATCTGTGCACCGCAACGGATTATCCCATGACAGTGCAAAGCTTAAGGCACAGACGTACAAACACTTTTAAATGAGGATTTCAAAACAGATGGCACAGAGTCGGCTCTCTTTTCTTCAGGTTGTTGCATTAGCGTTGGTGCTCTGCGGCTTATCCCCCCTGATGCACGCACAATCATCAAACCCACTACCTGACTACGTCATCGAGGAATTCGGGGATGCTCCCGAAGTACCCGCAGGACCTCTGTCACCCGCTATACAGTTCGCAGCACGAGTAGCTTTTATCGACAGCACAAAGCTGGGTACCTGGGACAAAAATCAAAAACAGGCGCTTACTGCTATCGCAGAGTCCGGCGATCCACGGCTTGCATGGATTATCAGCGATATGTTGCGTTTCGTCGGTTCCAGAGGAACGCAAAAAGCACTGACTCAGGCAGCCTCAGATTTGCTGGGCAAGAAATTCAAGGGGCGCAGCTCGTGGCACGCAGTAACGAGTCACTTACTCGCCTGGGACATCCCCGAACCTCCAGAGTACCTCGAGTACAAACGCGTTATTTTTACTTCGAACTTTCCCGGCTGGGAAAAATTATTCGTCGAGGGTTCTATCGACTGGAGGCTTGTGTCCTGGGGTGGTGTTCTGATCGACGATCGCGCCTACAACACGACCGACGAGCGCTGCAATTGTATTCCCGCAGCAGATAACCCGGACGTGACCAGCGTTGCTGATACAAAGTGGATAAAAGACGATGAGATTGTTTTTGGCATCGAGGTTAACGGGGAATCTCGCGCCTACCCTCGACGAACCATGGAAGTACGTGAAATGGTTAACGACACACTTGGGGGGCGAAGCCTCGGTATTCCGTATTGCACGCTGTGCGGTGCGGCACAGGCCTATTTTACTGACAATATACCAGGAGTAGATGATCGACTGGTGTTGCGAACTTCTGGTCTTCTGAGTCGATCCAACAAGGTTATGTACGACCTGACTACCCACTCGATCTTCGATACATTTCTGGGCCATGCGGTAACCGGTCCGCTTCTCGAAAAGGGTATTGAACTGGAACAGGCCTCAGTGGTTACTACCGATTGGGGTACCTGGAAACGCGACCACCCGGAAACAACAGTTTTGCTAAAACGATATGCACTGGGACGCAATCCGGACTTTCGCAACGGACGTGATAAAAATGGTCCGATCTTTCCGGTCGGGGCTGTTGATCCACGCCTGCCCGTGCAGGAGGACGTGATCGGAATGGTCGCAGAGTCCGGGACACCAATCGCTTTTCCAAAAGCCACTGCACTTGTCGCTCTTACCAATGGCGATAAGATTGAGTTCGAAAACATTCGACTCGAGCTCGATGCCGGTGGAATAAAAGCGGTAGACAGCAAAGGAGCTGATCTGGGTAGTCACGAAGCATTTTGGTTTGCGTGGTCTCAGTTCCACCCACAAACTGAGTTATGGGAGCCTTGAGACTCGCCTGACGTAATTGGAGCGCCTGTAGATGGCGCTCTATATTCTTACACAAAAGGAGTCAAAAACGTAAGCGATGATCCACCTTCTGTTATGGATGAAAGACGTTGGTTGATTTCTTTATTCATGGGTGCCGCCAGGTGAGCCTGAAAAGCAGCTTCATCGGTATAGATTTCATATACGACAAATTTCTGAGGTACGTCCTCTGTTTGATAGCACTCGAAGGCTTCATTTCCCGGCTCTGCACGAACATGAACAGCATAGTCCGTTAGCACTGATCTTACCTCCGCCTCACAACCATCTCGAGCAGTCAATTCCGCTATAAGCACCCTGCGTTTTTCAGACACGATAACTCTCTATGTTCTACAGTTCATAATCGTTAGAAAGCCTATTTCAATCTCTACGGCTGAGAATACTTCGGTGCTGCCAGTCCATCGAAACTGCGTATCGGCATTGATTGCTGTCAGTGCAGCCGGGCTTATATCCAGGGGATCAGATAGCATCAATGTTGCTGTCAGTGTCGTCGCCACCACCACTACTGCCGCCACACGCGCTTAGTAGCACGCTGCAAGAAACTGCAGCTAATAATAATTTTCTCTTCATACTCCAGGTCTCTCTCAAACTACGCGCTATTAACGAATGCTACCACGACTGTTCGTTTGCATTCTCCCGGAATTCAGGAGTAAAGCTCAAGCCTGGTTTCTGCGGCGTCGTGCTGCTAAAAAGCCGCAGGCAGCCAGCATCCATAGAGTCATTAGATCAGCCGAACCTGCCTGTACCGAAACTTCAGATTTATCCGCCACCGAAGCACTGTTACTATCACCTGCGGGGTTGCCCGCCACTTGAACTTCGGGCAGTGGCAACGTTGATTGTGATTCATTGTCACTCAGAGTCGGGCTTACTGTATTACTGGTCGTTGCAACTGCAGGGATCTCTGTCACCTGAATTTCCGGCGCCGATGTTGTTGCTTGCGTTTCAGTGTTAGTCAGTATTGGTTCTACTGTACTGGTGGACGACGTATTGATGATGGGAGCCTCTGCAGGGACATTCGTCACCTGTACCTCCGACAGTGATATCACTGGTTGTGATTCAGTATCGCTCGATACCGGGTCTGCTGCATTACCTAAAGCAGTATCTTCGGGAGTGTCAGTTACCTGAACCTCAGGCAGTGACTGCGTTACTTGCAAATCAGCGTCGATCAGCACCGGGTCTGCCGTAATTCCGGAAGCCGCAGGATCCCAGAAGGACTCACCCCGGTTAATTCTTAAAAATAACCTTCCGTCCTGCACCCTTACATTTTGTGGTCTGAATTGAGTGGCACGGAATGACCAGTCTGCGACATACCATTTTCCAAAGTCCAATGAACTGCCAATAAATTCATCACTCCATTCCGGGGTAGTGTTTAAAGTAGTACCAGTAAACGTATAGAACCTGGCGAAGTCTACTTCCGCCTCCCGACTGTAATCCCCATTAGGCAATCTGCCTGCCCAGGCATTGTCAAAAGCAGTTATACCTAAACTAAAATCTAATTCCTTCCACTGAGGGATGTGAGCTACCTTCCCTCCGGTTTCATACACTCTTGGACCATCACTAAGCAGCGATACTGAGTTGCCGCCATGTGCTGCAGCATTTCTGTAATTGTAGGTGCTTACATTGAAATCTCTGCGAATATCGTAAACATAAAGATCATCCTTTCTGATCAATACATAATGTACCAGTTCGTCGCTAAGGTTGGTCGTCGTCTCAACGCTCTCAGGTGCGTCTTCGAGCTTCGTTTCACCTTGCTCTCTCACTCTAATTTGAGACCAGCCGGCAAATGGACGAGCGCCTCTGATTTCCCAATCGTATTCATACCATTCGTTGCCATTCCACGGCTCATCCACTCTGTTGAAAAAGAACATATTAGTAACCGTACCAGAGAGCGGGACCATTCTGGCTCTGGTCACCATCATCCCCTCACCGAAGGTGTTGAAGGTAACAATTTCACCACCGTAGTTTTCCTGCGCTTGTACATTTAACACTGGTACAAACAAAAGAATAAAGGTAACTATTCGTATTATGTTCATTGTGACTGGCCCCTGTTGCAAAGCTAACTGCACAGCATAGATCGCGTGTGTGAAACACAACACATAAGCCAACGCTGTGACGGCGGCATCTTAACGGGGAATAAAAAGGTAAGCCGGGACACCCAACACAAGAAACGGGTTTATGAAATACCTGACATATGATTTTGAGAATCCTGCCAGGTAGTTCTGAGTACTACTTCAAATACTATGGGAGCATCATTGCAGGTCGCGCTACCTATATCCGTTCATCGATATTTTTTCCGGTAACAGTGCACTGAGCAACGAATGAGAACTGGTCGGAACTTCACATGCTCATGAAGCTGGATATAAGCCATCAATCCTCGTCAATGACGAGTTCACAGCCAGTACATAAATCACTATCAGTTCGAAATATTTTTTTCCAAAAAACACGCCGTACTCTTACTCCGGAACTTTACTGTAGAAAGTGCTTCAGCAATTTAACAATTTGCCGTCTAGGTAATGAACGGATGTGATTTTTAATCTACCTCAGGCATTAGGGACTAACAAATTGAAGATTCGCGCTAAATTAGTTTTATTCGCCATTCTCTGTTCAGTTCTGCCGTTACTTGCAACATTTAAATTATCTTTTGATGCCGCAACCGAATCGACGCGAGACACCATAGAGCGCAATTTACTTGCTCATGCATCTGAAGAACTGGCGATGTTGCAAAATAATCTCGTCGATGCCAAACATCAACTCATCACTCTGGCAAATTTGAGTAACGCCCAAAATGTAGATGATTCGTTTTCTACAAACCTGCAGAGAGACCTTGAAAAGTTCGCTGAAAGGACTCCACTGTACGCTGAAATTATTGCAACCAATGCCACTGGAGTGATCGTTGCGTCTTCACGACCAAAATATCTGGCTACCAATCTGCGCGGTACCTGGGAATTTGAAGCACCCAAACTCGGGATGCATTTTGATGGACGGGTTGTAAAGTCTTTTCGTTTGAATGAACAGGTCGCCACTCAAAGCGTACCTATATTTGATAAGTTCGATCCGGATCAAGTGAGTGGCACCTTGATCGGCTCTATAAACTGGGATCATTTAAAACAAGACCTGGCGTCACGTACATTATTTGGAGGAGAACAAACTCAACAACGACAGATATTTCTGGAGTCATTAGTCGATGGAGCAATATTATACGCTACAGAGGGCGTAGAGTTACCTCTAGAGCTATTCTCCACTGTGGAGCAAACCGGGGCATCACGCATGGTAAGCTATAAAGACCGTAACTATATGATGGTGTCTGTTGACTCTACCGCAGTGGGAGAATTCAGAGATCCCAACTGGCGCTACCATTTGCTATTAGACGCAGATATCGCTTATCAAAATACAACCGCACTAAAGAGATATTTTTTAATTGCAGGTGGCGTTGTGTTGCTACTCACCGTACTGGCCAACTATTTACTGGCCAGATCTATCGTCAAACCCATTAATTCATTGCTCAAAGGCGCAAGACGCTTAGCCAGGGGTGACTACAATAAACCGTTAAATGAAACTGGCAAGAAAGACGAGATAGGTCAGCTAACACACAGCTTTAATTCTATGACTGTGTCCATCCAAAATAAACAGTCGGAGCTCGAAAAGAAAACACAGATTGCAGAAAGCGCTGCGAAGACTAAATCCGAGTTTCTTGCAAATATGAGCCATGAAGTGAGAACTCCCATTAATGGAGTTCTGGGAATGACAGAATTGCTGTTAAACACACCATTGGATGGCAAGCAGCTACGATACGCCGAAACGATCTCCAAATCCGGCCAGAGTCTTCTGGCAGTTATTAACGACGTACTGGACTACTCAAAAATAGAAGCGGGTAAACTCGAAATGTCAGTCAGTGCGTTCGACATTAGAGAGTTAGTGGAAGATGTAATTCAGATGCTCGCCGAAGGTGCCTATAAAAAAGGCGTAGAGCTCTATTTAAAAATACCTCCGGATTTTCACATAGCCTATAACGGTGACGCAAATCGTATTCGTCAGGTGTTGATAAACCTGATCGGAAACTCAATTAAGTTTACCAGTGAAGGTGAAGTTCGACTTGAAGTTTCAAAGCATATCGCTGATGACGGTATTGAGTACGTGAAGTTTGATGTGACAGATACTGGTATCGGAATAAAGCAAGAGCGCATGGAGACTATTTTTGAGTCTTTCGTTCAGGCCGATGGCACATCAACACGCGAGTTTGGTGGCACAGGACTCGGTCTAACCATCTCTGCCAAACTGGCACAGCTGATGGGAGGTGATATTGGTGTTGAAAGTGAGTATCAATCCGGCTCTACATTTTGGTTTACAGCTAAACTGGAAAAATTACCGTCCAATATAGAAGCGGTCTGGCATCGTAAAGACTCACTGCACGGTAAAAAGGTATTGGTGGTCGATGACAACTATACTAATCGCGAAATAATGGAAGTTCAGTTAAGACACTGGGGAGCTTTGCCGGTAATGGCTGAAAGCGGTGGGGAGGCCCTTGAAACGCTTCAGCAAACAAAGCGTGGGGAAGCAGCCTTTGATGCAGTGATACTGGATATGCAAATGCCTGGTCTTAACGGATTGGAAGTTGCCAAAATAATCAAAGAAAATAATCTGGCCGACAGTACCAGAATAGTGTTATTCAGCTCAGCCAGTGATCAATTAACATCTGAGGAGTACCGACTTGCAGGGATTCATTCCTTTGCCACAAAACCAGTGCGACAACCAGATTTATTCACCTGCCTGACAGCGGCAATTAACTCTGACACAAAAGCAGTAATCAGAAGCGTTGCTCATCAATTACCAAAACAATCGGTTAGTGGATCAGTCTTGTTGGCTGAAGACAATATAGTTAATCAGGACATGATGATGGAACTTCTCAGCCAATTGGGAGTTGATGTGCAACTGGCAGAGAATGGACAAAAAGTTCTGGATGCCCTGAAGGTACAGTCCTTTGATCTAATACTTATGGACTGCCAAATGCCTGTTCTTGATGGATTTGAGGCGACCCACAAAATACGACAGCAGGAAGAGTACCGAAACGATAATCGTCGCATTCCAATTATTGCGCTAACTGCTAATGTTATGGACGGTTATCAAAAGCGGTGTCTTGATGCCGGAATGGACGAGTACTTAAGTAAACCCGTAAGTTCACGAGCTTTGGTTAAAGTACTTTCCAGGTGGCTCGAACCCGGGCAGGCAATAGATTCAACTGATGTTGAAATAACGGACGCCGATACAGCTGTAAAAACTTATTACCCGACGCTGATTGAATCTGGCGAGCCAAATATATCTGAACCGGATTCTTTGCCAATCACAACGACAGGCCAGGAAGATTCAGGCAAGCAAAGCGACACGCAACACAAACCAGTCCCGGACCAGATTGCTAACGACTCGACAGCAAAAGGTGACGATGTGGTTTTAGATCAGACTGTATACACAGAGCTTCTGACGATGTGCGACCAGGCACCAAGCGGGTTTTACGACAAACTGGTCGATAAATATAAAGTTACCGCTAACGATGACATAATAAATCTTCGACAGGGAATAATAGAAAAAGACGGATATAAGGTTGGTTCATGTGCCCATCGCCTTAAATCGAGCAGCGCCAATTGGGGTGGCAGAAAAATGGCTAAAGCCTGTGAGCGTTTGGAATTCGCAGGAAAAAATAACGTTTTGGAAGGTGCAGAAGACCTGCTGAATAACATCGAAAATGAGCTCGACGTATTGCTAAAAATACTTAGCAACAAACCATCGAAGGCAGCTTGATGAATAACACGAGTGCAGAGTTGGCAACACCTGTTGTTCTGTTCGTCGATGATGATGCTTCAACGCGAATGATTGCAGAAGAATTTCTTGATCAGGCAGGTTTTAAAGTTGTGGAGGCTGAGAGTGGAGAGCAGGCGCTCGATATTATTCATGAGGTAGTACCAGATTTGATCCTGCTTGACGTGGAAATGTCTGGCATAAACGGGTTTGAAGTCTGTAAAAAAGTTCGAGAAATGTCTGAGCATGTTGCAACGCCAATTCTGATGCTAACCGGGCTAAATAACAATGAATCTATAAATCTGGCTTACGAGGCAGGTGCTACAGATTTTTCTGCCAAGCCGATCAATTGGTCATTGTTGTGCCATCGACTGCGTTATATACATCGATCCGGAATCGCAGAGAAGAAAATTCACCAGCTAGCCTACTACGATACTTTAACCGGGCTCGCAAACAGAGCCTATTTTCAGGATTGTCTGCGTTCAGCAATGGCAAGAGCTGATATCGAAAACAGCATGTTGGGTGTTCTTTACTTCGATCTGG
Source organism: uncultured Granulosicoccaceae bacterium (assembly GCA_964388065.1). Taxonomy (GTDB): domain Bacteria; phylum Pseudomonadota; class Gammaproteobacteria; order Granulosicoccales; family Granulosicoccaceae. The sequence goes on along the minus strand of CAYLZS010000217.1, from coordinate 16,236 downwards.
ATAATTTTAAAAGAATTAATGACACATTTGGTCACTCAGCCGGTGATCAGATGCTGACTGCAGTAAGCAGACGACTTGAAGTAGTTATAGCGAACTACAATGCAGTGAAGTGTGATGCCAACATCACCCTCGCCCGTATGGGAGGAGATGAATTTACTTTACTACTGGATAAGCTCGATCAGGAAGATGCAATCATCAAGCTGGCGACCGATATCATTGGCGGTTTCTCCGACCCTTTCGAACTGGATGGAAATAAACTCTTTAGTAGCCCAAGTATAGGTGTATCTGTCTATCCCAGAGACGGCAAAACTATGGACACACTACTTACCAATGCCGATCTCGCAATGTATGAAGCAAAGAGCATTGGTAAGAATAATTTTAGTTTACATAATAGCGAAAGAGACGCGGAGATACGTCGTCGCCATGACATCTCTACTTTAATGCGGCAAGCGTTGCAGGATGAATCATTCAGCGTGTACTACCATCCGCAATTGAATTTACACACCGGACAAGTTTTTGCAGCCGAAGCTCTGTGTCGATGGACTGAAGCTGATCTCGGCTTCATTCCACCAGATGAGTTCATACCAATTGCCGAGGAGAATGGGTTAATAGAACCCCTCGGTACCTGGGTGTTACGTCATTCGTGCCAGAGTGCCAGGAAGTGGATAGACAATGGTTTTTTCTTAGGTAATATCGCAGTGAATATCTCGGTATTGCAGTTTATGCAAGCAGGATTCGTCGATCTCGTGGCTTCTATCCTTGCCGAAACACAATTACCTCCGGAACATTTGGAACTTGAAATCACAGAATCGCTGTTAGCGATCGATACTAACAACGCTGTGTCTATACTGAGGCAACTAAAAGATATTGGTGTTACTTTGAGTATAGACGATTTCGGCACAGGCTATTCCAGCCTAAGCCAATTGAAAAACTTCCCGATTGACAGACTCAAAATAGACCAATCGTTTATTCGTAATATCACTGCCAGCAATGAAGATGCAGCAATCACGCGAGCCATTATTGCAATGGCAAAGAGTTTGAATATTCAAGTGCTCGCCGAAGGAGTTGAAACAGAAGAACACCTGCACTTCTTAAAAGAAAATGGCTGTGATGAAATTCAGGGATACCTGTTGTGCGAACCGTCTCCCATCGAGCTGTTGATTGAACAGGAAAACAGTATTGTCGAGCAGGCCAGCGGATATTTTACCAGCTCGGGTGCATTGAAAAACGCTGCCTGATTGACTGATATATCAGTACTCCATATTTAGAATGAGCAAAGCATCGCGTAATTCGCTTGCGCAGATCCAGGTCATAAAACAGCTGATGGAAGATAAGTAATCCGGCAAAGGAGGTTAGCCGCTGGTCATCAAAACGTAGTTGCAGCTTATGTGAGAATTTACGTCGAACCGAAGATTTGCTATGTTTCAAAGTGACGGGTTTGTTTGGTTGTTTTGTGGAATTGTTTTTGGCGAATTAATTCTATCGCACTCAAACCCGTCAATTTATTCCAATTTTTGCTACATCCTGGAATTCACCACGAGTGATGTTCCAGTAACACACGAAATCTGCTCTTTCTCACTTGTATTGCTGGCGTTAAGTGCAATACAACCACTGTTTTATGCAATGCCTAGGTAGAGTTAGCGGTTGTTTATATTAATCGCACCGGTATGGAGTGGATTTTTATTTGCAGTATAGGTAGCAATGAAAGACGTTACCTGCCTTCTCTATGGCTTTTAGTCTTTATTACTAGAATCGCCTTTCGGGCTTCATCGCTGCTCCTCTTTCAGGCTTCACAGCTGGTCCCCTTCCGGTCTTCACAGCCGGTCCCTGGTTGCCTTTTCTGAAGTTTGGAACGTATCTCATCCTGACTCCACCTGTCGCACATACATGTGCGACAGGTGCAATAATCCAATATTCATAGCTCGTCTGTCAGTAAGGTTTACATAGTGACTTTACTTTTCTCGTCAACTCGAAAAAAACAACGAGACAAGAGTAATCCCCCTGAATGAAGAATATGAATACTGGTTGGTTCTGTAAAACGATCAATAATCGTCAGTATGTTCGAATTTTACGCACTAACCATTTGCATTTTCATACACTAACCCGCAGCCAGCCATTGAATTACCAGAGACGCAGTTATAAGAATAAAACGCTGACTTTGGCACCCGTAACAACCGAACCAAACAAGGACAGATCAGTTTTTGAATGAATGGTTATGGCTTATAAACGCACTGGAAAAATCAAAAAAAACAGGCATATCCGGACTCAACATATTTTTGAGATAGCTTGTTCATCAATCTATCCTACTTATTTTTCATACAGTCAGTAAATTTTACAGAAGCCAGAGATTGCAGGTCCGATTAAAGACTATATTTACACAGTGTTGCGACTTAACTTATGTTCAAACGGGTCACGATGGTTTTGTATATCTCAAAATTCCCCATCCGGACGACGGATGTGTTTTACGCTATACAAAATAAATCTCCCCTTACGATTTTTCCGGCAAAACCAGACCCACTATGTTTTGAGACCGGTCAGATTGATGTCGCCTCAGGACGAGCGACTCTGCTCAGTCGAAAAATAAATGGCACAGCCAATGCCAATAGCACTGGCGCAAATGCACGATACGTGATTTGTAGATTAAAGCCAATGTAGGAGGTCCAGGACTCACCGAACAAAGCCAGACTATCTTCTATGGAAGAACCCCCATATCCCGCACCCATATTTATACCCACCTGAGCGGCAAACAGGCCTATTGCGGCGGCAATGAAACCGAATACACCCCAGCGTGTTGGAAGGACAATACCCAGTAGAAAAGCAGCCAATGCAATGATGATCATAGCCATGTTCTAATTCCCGTTAAATGAAAAACTGAAGTGGTCTTTCTCTGCCGCAAATGTCGCAATGCAAGAACTTATATAACCCTCCACACTAGCATTAATCCCAGAGCTCAAGGCTTAGAACTTTACAAAACTAACCCGACCCCTTATCTTGTCTTCTGCATGGACTAAGGCTTCCATGAAGCACTCTAAAATTGCGCGCTGTCACGTGATGAGGAGCCACCAGACACAATTAAAACACAGGATACAAACGTGGAATTTACATTTAAACGCAATGTACAGATAGTAGCTGGTTTACTTATCGCACTCGTGGTTACGCAAGCAATTTATACCGCTCTTTTCACTGCAGGTATTGCCGGGCCACGCCCACTACTCTGGGGATTGGAAGTTGTTCTCTTCGCCATTCTCGCGGCCTTTGCCGGGGCTGCGTTGGCGCAAGCCAGGAATTATCATATTGTATGGTCAGCGATCGCTTTTAGCGCGGTCCTTAATGTTGTGCAAGTAAGTATTGGCCTCAAACTGTTTGGACCATTTGGTGGAATTGCCCAGCAAGGTGAGGCGATGGCACCACTTATCGGGGCTGTCGTTGCATTTTCCTTTTTGATATACAACGCCGCCAAGGTATTACTTGGCCTTGCTGCGTTGGTTTTTGGATTGGCCAAAATGAATGGAGGTTCCAAAACACTGGGTGGCCTGACCGCGGCGGTTGGCGCGGTAGCGATGCTCGCCAATGCGATTATGGTCATCTTTGGACGTGACGCCTTTTTGCCGCCGCCTGTTGCAGGAGCGTCCGGTGTTGTCGCGACTGTGTTGTTGGCGCTATGCGTAATGACTCTGAGCCATGATGAGCAGCCAAAAGCTTAGCTCGTAATCCAACGAGCTCACCTCTTCAAAGGCTCAAGATTAAGCGGGTCAGGTTAGTTTTTCTATATACAAACCTTTAGTACGTTGAAAAACTGACCTGCCCCGGTACGAACTAACCGGTTATGATCTTCGTAGAGAGTTTTTGAAACGTTGAATCCAGACTCCCCCCTCTCATGGACGCCAACACATCGTTGGCTATCCACGTTCACAATGTTAGCTTGATTTAAGCTCCCCGCGAATAACGTAAGGTTGTTCTTTTAATTCTTACAATATTCAGGATGACCAAAAGCCAGATAAAAGCACCACCCACTCCCCCGCCACCTGACGACTCAGGCGCTGCACTCTCAAGAGCAGATAACGATTCGGGCTCTGGTGCCTGGTTAGCAAGCTCCTGATTGGTTTCGTAGTTAGCGCAGAAATTTGAATCGGAGCTGGAAAACAACAATCGTGGGCCCGAGCCAGTGCTGGACGATTTCAAAGAGAAATCAGAGCCGCCATTCTCCTGCACTAATAACAAGCTGATCTGCCCGTTTCGCAATAGCGTCGTATCGAGCGGTATGGAATGTTGCATATTTTTGTCCCAGCGGCCTGTGTCGCTTCCCACCAGTGAAGTTGCAGAGGGCAGATCAGCGGATTCTGCAGTACGATCAGACCAGTCTCCATGATCACCGGAGTAGATTGACAGCGTACCGTCGCCTTCATCTGTCCCTACCTGAAATTGTAGTGAAGCAGATGTGTAACCGTCTGGCACCTGGCTGGTGTCAAAAAGCAGAAAGGAAGTACGGTTGCCAGTTTCCAGCCGTAGATCCGCACTGTTAATCACGCTTCCCGCTTGAGTATAGACATCAGCGATTACCCCTATTGAAGCGACACCATCACTACAGCTGCCTCCTGTATTTACCACTGCAATTGTAGTCTGATTAGACGTGTCTACCGTCGCTGATACAGGGCTTTCTGTCGGCGCTGCAGTCACTGGTTCAGGTGCAGGGTCAGGAGCAGGTGCTACAGGTTCGACTAAATTTACAGGCCCGTTGGAGGTAGAAGACACCGCAGCGGTGTTGAAGGATTCTTCATTGAATTCGTGGTCGCCATATCGAAAAAGAACAATCCGATCGATCGCGTGGCCAGTAGAGCGACCTGAAATTTCAATCGTATGGTCTCCCGCGCTGAAGAACTGTCGGATAGCCTGAGGATTATGATCGACGGTCGTGGTTTGCCAGGCCCAGGCGCCCAATCGATTCAAATATGACTTTGTCCAACCATTGATTGGCTGTTCACCCGCCACGTTACTACCGGTTAAAAACCGAACCCACGAATCATTATGCTCGGTATTGTCGTTTCCTTGCGCAATTCTACTACGCCAGCGTAATTCGTAGTTTCCAGCGTTAGCTATTCTAAAGTGATACACCAATGCATCTTCACCGGCGCGAGCTACATTGGCTAATGTTGGACCAGTCCACCTAAAGTAGCCTGTACCCGTAGAGCCAGAAATCTTATTGGAAAATTCCCAGTCACCGACCGGATCGATAGTTTCCGTCTCAAAGACCAGAAAACCGTTTTCCTCCAGTATTATTTTTTCATTAGCACCGGCCAGGCCGACACACGATAAAAGCAAAAGCGAAATCACTCGTGCCTGCATTTTTAGTTGTTTTTTCATAAGTAAGTTCATTGTTTAGTCAAACACCAATGGCGCTCACCTATTCACCTACCATATGATCGTGCGAGCAAAAACGCCTTTGACGGTGTAACGGCTAAAAGCAGGTAAAAACTTACTTTGGGTTGATGCACTGTGATGCCAATCTGTAATCGATAGTTTTTCCCTGCACATAGGAATCAGCTCGATCACACATATTCTAAACCGGACGACAGCGACTCTGTTTTATCGCCTGACTCATAATCATCGACATAAAAGGATGCGGCTTTATTAAAGGCCGATTCAAAGGAAAATCAGCAGATGCCGAAAGCTACCAGCAGCGTAAAGGGAAGCAGCGTAAAGTGACACGCACTTTAAAAAGGGATTTTTGAAGCACCTCGCAATGTGATTTTGCATCTGCCGGCACACTCAAGTCATCAATAGCTGTCGATGTACTTACTGAGACTAAGCCCCAAAAGCAAAGCCAGTTACCCTCGCTTTTTACTATTCATTCCCCACCACAGAGCCTGATGTGTCGCTGTATCTTTTGCTAGATCGAAACACGAACATGGTTGCGCACTTCATCAACACCATCAAGCTTCAACGCATTCTGTGTTAGGCGTACTTTATCGAGCTGGGTTTCGACGACGCCCTGGATTATGCCCACCCTGTCTTTGACTGAGAAGAATATATTGGTGTTTGTTGAAAGCCCACCCTTTATATCAAAACTACTGTGGGCTGATTTAGATGTGCAGCCTGTAGAGAGTACTGCTATCAAAAAAACGCAGATGCAAGACCTTTTTGCAAGATTCATGATTCCTGACCAGTTAATTTGTAATTAGTAGAGCACGAGCCACGGATTTGGTTTCGGTATTTTACGAAAGTGTATATTTCAGACAAAGTGCCGGGGAAGGATCCGGATCATCATTACTCCAAAGCGTGTCAGGCCGAACCTCACGTGAATATTGAACTAACCACAATAGCAAAAGCGGGCGACAATGGGGACAGGTACTATGTAACCAGAAACTTGAAGCACCCCCAACGTGAAACAAGCTTGACAGGTCTTACGGTGTCATACGCGCATTTTCGACCCTAAAAATCTTTTTGACTCAGTCACTGTTCGTGACTGAGTTAATTTCTGAATCGGAAATAAATCGACCATAAGTAAGCTAACCGATTTATCCCTTCCCAATGCTCTACATAGTCATCTTATTCATACTGGGCATATTGCCCATCAGGCACCATGCAAGATAACACCAGTTATAACGACACTGCAGCGACTGTACCTGCATTTTCGGTAACTGCTACAAACTGCAATGTAAACCACACTCTTTCCGTGGATCGAGTTTCGTAGGGTCGAAGTAATCTGCCTCGGCCCGCAAGTTGTTAGCTGTCATATATCGATCCAGCGCCGATTGATTCCAATTGAACAAGGGCGCAAGCTTCACAATACCGGATGGACCCTGTGACACAACACCCAGGGATTTTCGATATTCACTCTCTTCACTTCTTATACCGGTAACCCAATACCTGGGTGCATGTTCTTTAAGCGCGCGGCGAAAGGGCTCAAGTTTAACTTCGTTCTTGAATGCTTCATAGTCACCATCTCCGGGTTTCGATCCTTCGCCTAAAGCCTCTCTGTGGGCAACGCTTCGAAGTGGATGGTAGATATGTAAATCAAAATTCAACTGCTGCTTGAGATTTTCGATGAATCTGTAAGTAGATTCAGTGTTGTAACCAGTATCAACCCAGATAACCGGAGTGGAAGGCGCAATCTCCGAAATCATATGCAGTAATACAGGAGAGTACGGGCCAAAGCTCGTAGAAAGTACGAATTTTTCCGGCTGCCTGACCAACCATTCAAGCACATCGTACTCTCCAACGGCGCTGACTGTATGTTGCTGATCAATATTTTTGTGTAACGATGCTTCAGTATTTACTCGTACAGACGAAGGTGATTCTGCAGGGGCTATGGAAAAGTTCATTTTAACTTCCTTGAATTTTATGAATTTGGTGATATGTATTTTCACTATTGCAGTGTCTTCAAAACCTCGAAAGTTGCGCTGAGTTTCGTAAACAAATACTGTTTTTTCTAACACAAATCTAACGGCATCATGTTCCATAGTCAGTCATAGATTCTGGATATGATTCCCTGTCTCTATCCACAGCACCGCATACCACTCAAGGGGGATAGTCACCATATAAAGAAAAACCCGAACCGTCTCCATGTATAGTGTTAGTTTCGCTGGCACAACCGGGACGTCGTTAACTGAAGATGTATTATTTTCGGAGGGTTGGGTGACACCCGCAACCTGCGCCCGACGGGGCTAAAGTCCTCGACTGTAGCGCACCGCAATGATCGCTATCACAAGCGCGCAAACGCTCACAGCGTGTCTATTAACGGTTGGAGTAAATTTAAAACACTACGCCGTGTGTCCCTGTATCATGTTCTACAGCGCTTGCCCCTGTATATTCCGTCGTGAGAGTCACCATGAACAATACAGATCCGAGGTTATAGACATTGACCTTGCGACTAGTAGTTTTATCCAATAAAGAAACTGGCGGCGGAGCCTTTGTACGCTGGCTCAGAGAAGGTGCCGTTGATATAGAAATTTTGCACGACCGCCAGCTTTGTCAATCAGAAACTGACGCAAATAACGCGATATCATATATAAGAAGCCTGAATCCGGATTTGATTATGGTGCGGGCTCTGCCACCCCTGACGCCAGACGAAAAAACAACTTATCACCGGTTTCAGCGACTGTGCCACACATTGAGCGAAACTCTGGTGTTTTTCGATCCACCGGATACCTGGGAACTCGAGTACGACAAGGCGCGCATGCATAAAGCCTTTGAAGCCGCCGGACTACCGGTGCCAGAAACCATGTTGGTGTCGCATCGTTCAGAGCTCGATAAAGCGCGACTGTTCGCGACCGAGCTGGGACCTGGCAAGGTGCTTGTGAAACCAAACCGCGGTGCCGATGGCCGAGGAGTTGCCAAACCCACAAGCGAGGCAGCTTTCGATGAAGCCGTTACAAGCATCTTGTCTTCCGGCGATCAGGCTATTGTGCAGCGCTACATTGAAACGGAACAGCAGGGTGTATCTTCACTTCGCATCATGTGTGTTGGCACAAATGTCGTTCTGACTATGTACTGTAAGGAGTTCGATCTGCTTATCTCCAATTCCGGACCCGAATTGAGAATTCTCACCCCGTCTGACGAGCTGCGACAGATGTCAGAGACAGTTGCCGCCGTTAGTGGTTTGAACTTCTCAGGGATTGATATCCTGCAAGATCTGGATGGTAACTACTGGGTAATCGAAACCAATTCCAGTCCATCGTTTCGAATCCTGATTCGTTCTGGCACAGACTTAAATCCCATGCGTGAGCAACTGCTGTCGACATGTCGTGAGCTCGTGTGAAGACGACAATCGGCGACTTAAAATCATCTGGTCTGAAGCCGAGACTGTCACCGCACTACTGTTAAACCTACCGGCACGTTTCGAATTTGAATGAAGCATTGTAGAAGCATGTCTAAACAACTTTGTACCCGATGATTCAACAGCGGTCTTATCGCGGTACACACAAGTGTTGCTTAACGCGAAAATCGAATCGAGTGCAGCCGGGCTTTCAACGTATCGACGGCAATGACAACTCGCTCGATCTTTGCACGCCAACAACCGATCCGTCACTCATATGCTAACATCAGCGATACAGCTTATATTCTCCGCTACACTTTGAGATCAACGTTTTGAATGCAGACAAAACCGTGGTAATTGGTGCCGGACAAGCAGCGGCAAAATGCGCGTTGCAGCTCAGGCAACTGGGTTATGATGGGCAAATAACATTAATTGGTAATGAATCAACTCCACCATACCAGCGCCCCGAACTTTCCAAGTCTTATCTCGCCAGACCAATGGCCGCTGATGAAGTAACCATGCTGACACCATCTATGGCGTCAGAGTACGGGATTGAACTCAAACTTGAGACATCAATTGATAGCGTTGACTTGTCTCGACGCATTGTGAATTTTCAGTCAGAGAGTTTAAGTTTTCACAAGCTGGTGTTTGCCTGCGGTGGTCGGGCACGCGAACGCGCAGGAGCATTAAGTCTAAGAACTATCTCGGATGCTGATCGCCTCTACTCGAAACTTAAATCAGAAAAGAATCTTTCTATAGTCGGCGGTGGCTGGCTGGGATTAGAGGTTGCTGCTACTGCCAGATCGCACGGCCTTGACGTAAACCTCTACGAACAGCATAAACATCTGTGCGCAAGATCTCTGCCTGTGGAGGTTTCAGAACTGCTGCTGGACTATCACCAAAGCATTGGGGTGAAAGTACACCTTGAAAGCCAGCTTGAAGAGCAAACGTCAGATGTTGTTTGCGCCTGTATAGGCATTGAGCCTAACGATCAACTGGCGCGAGATGCTGGCATAGAGGTCGACCGTGGAATTCTGGTTAACGAGAGACAGATGACTTCTGCGCCCAATGTATTCGCCATCGGGGACTGTGCGCGCACGAAAGGTCAGGCAGCTATGGAAAACTGGGCCTACGCCAACGTGTCGGCAGAACGCGTTGCTTATTCAATTTGTGATATCGCTGTTCCGGTGTCTCCTGACCTTTGGCTCTGGTCTAAACAAGGCGAACTGCTTCTGCAAATGCGAGGAGACTACAGAGACGCTCAAGAGTGCATTGTCAGAAAAAAAGACAATCGTCTTTGTTATTTCTACCTGAAAGACAATCGGTTGGTTTGTTGCATCGCAATAAATGATCCTGCGCAATTTGGTCAGTCGCGAATCCTGTACCGATCTAAAAAAGAACTGGATAAAAATGCGCTGGCAGATTCCCGGGTACTTCTGAGATCAGCGACTCTATAGAGACTCATTCAGTAGTGAGATGTCAGCAACGCCGATCCCGGTGAATGCAAAGTCGTTTAATAAATATTGTGCGAAGCCAGAGCCATCAGAAAATCTGCACTTCAGCAAGAGATAAGATACTACCTGCCACGATGCTGGTTTCGTATTTGTAGCCTATTTGGCCAAACCCTCGGAATAGTACTTATAACTTAAAAATAGAGCAGTTGCCTTACCGTCTTCTTTTCAATATACCGATATACCTATTAAATACCTCACCATTATCCAACTTCACCGTCAAGTGTGGCAGCTTGCTGGCTATAGTTTGCTCTAACTCTTCCAGAACCCATACCCTCCCGCGAAGAAATACAGGGGCAGGCGTCGTAGTGGGTATCGAAACATTTGCACTTTTTCCCGTTTATATAGAAACAGGGAGGATAACCAACCGATGTTTCAGTCTTTTGGCTGCTCGAAAGTCTAATTAAAGCTCTCACCCGAGATCTTTAGCAGGTATGAACAGCAAACTCATTAATCTAATTTAAGGGAAAACGCATGAATTTCATCAAAAACCAAATTTTAAAAATAGCGAATCTCGCCATACTCGCAGGTCTGGCGCTAGCCGCTTTCGGTTTGTGGTCTATGTTTGACGAACGCAATATCTCCAGTGAGCCGACGATCATGGATCTCGCAAGTCTGGAAGGCCAAGGTGACAAGGTGTATGCAACGGTAAGCGGCGGCACACCAGACATGAGCAAAGTTTTCGAATACGCAGTTAAGACCCGGAAACGAAAGGCAACATTATTAAAGAAGTACTTTATTCCAGTTATAGATCCGACTGACAATTCAGTGGCTTACATATTAGAGACGGCAACAGCTCCGGCTAGCCTGGATGTTTCATCAGCTGGAATCACGGGACTACTTCAAAATAGCTCTGCATTACCCAACGATATTGCTGAAGCATATAACCAGGCATATCCAGGGAAGAGTTATCCGTACCTTGATGAGTCCTTTAAGCCAAAGTCCATGACTGACGGCTTACTAAAGGTCGCATTATTCCTGGGTATCGCAATAGCAGGTTTTGTTATCAGGCAGTTGCTCGTTCGAAACCGGAATGCTGATCGGGTAAGTTCTCAGGCACATGGGAATCAACAGGCTGATCCGCGCAGAGCCGATCCGCGCAGAGCTGACTACCAGGGTGTTGAACCTCGCAGATAACGCTCAATAGAGCCTGGAGCTCAATTATCAGCAACGATGGTAGCTGCAACTACTAGTGGGGCGTGCGTTTTTCCGCCTTGCCCTGACGACTCTGGCTGTGAAAAGTTTGTTACCGAACTTTCCGCACGCCCCACTAGCATCGTTGCTGTTTATTTTTGTATGGGGCAAAACAGTTGCACGTTTGATCTGTGTATTTAGCTGCAGCTATCGCTACACCTATCCAGCGCTTGTCCCTGTATTTCCGGTCGCCGTATCTCCCTGTCGGTAGAACGGCGCATGTTAAAGTAGATCTGTTGAACACGATTCCCGATAATGCGATACGCCTGCGAATTGAAATGATCGCCACCTTCACGGATAGTAGGTAAGTCTTCCCCTTCACTGTAATTTGTATACTGATCACCATCAGAACGAAGCTCGCGGAAGATCCGATTAACATCATAGTATGCAGTTTCATTCGCAATGAAGTAATGGTCAGAACCATACCAGGGTTCCCCTCGCCAACTATTTACTAGCGCCGCAAGTTCACGACGATAGAAATCGTTGGCTCCGTCATCTGATTCACCCTGCATCCACCAGATCAAGTCCACATTGGATTTTAATGGAAGCTCATTTAACGCATTTTCGACCCGCTGTTTAATGATATCGTACGGATCATCACCAAACCGCCAATAGCGAATAGACTGACCCGGTGTTGAGGTCGGTATGAAGGCAACCACTCTGGAAGGATCCGCATCGACAATTGCCCGGGCAATCTGATACCCCGGAGAGTTGTTTGAGTTCACCGGATCCCACGGACGAGCCGGAAACCGGTCATTTTCCCAGATCTGGTTCAGCGGATTGGCGATTTTCCATCCTTCGTATTGCGTCCAGACAAGAATGCGAGCATCCAAACGATCTTTCGCAGGATAGAGGTCAGGCTGAAACCTTGTACCTTCCGCCAATGCATTTGACTGGCCCGCAGTCAGAATTACATCAGTGACCAAATGCAGATTGTCAGGAAACGCATCGGTATCAATTACTTCCGCCGACACCGCCTGTAGAGCTACAGCAGGCTCTGAAGCTACCGCAGGCTCTGAAGCTACTGCAGGTTCTGAAGCTACTGCAGGCTCTGGCGAGTCGGTCGGGGCATCACCATTGCAGCCTGTTGAAAATACCAACACAGCTACAACCACCAATACCCAACCCCTGTGATTTTTAACTTCCACTGCGCGCTCTGATCTCAACAAACCGATTAAGGTATCAGCAAACCCGACCAACTAGCCAACCGGGTCTTTGTTTTCATGATAGACCGCACAGCTACCACGTAAAAACCGTACACAACGGAGACTGTCCCTGTTTTGTTTATCCACCAAACCGGGGGAACTACATCTGCAGTATTGAGCTCAACCTTTTAAAAAACGGATGATCCGAAATTCAACTGTGCAACTACATTTCAGGGAATTCCAGAACGTCGGCTGCAAATGGCTCGTCATCGATTAAAACTGTATCTGGAGTGACATCAATGAATGAAGCTTAACCGAGCGATGTTGCAACAGAGCCACCGGGAAGCACATAGGTACCATCTATAACTGCTACCGCCGGATCATCAGCCACACTACAGTCACTATCAAGATAATTACTTATGGTTTGTACACAACGACCCTGTGAAAATACAAGACTGATGAATATGATGTAGTTGAACTCCACAAGAACTCCACCGAGACACCTATCGACATCCCTGTAAAGCAGCAGTGTTGATGAATTGAAAAAAACGGGTTTGCAGACAAATATTCGACCTCAATAAATGCGAGGACTTTTCAGTGATTCTGACGATCGCGGATACCGACAGTACGGTTTTCGTCTTGAGGAAAATCCGGGACGCCCACCAGCTTCCAAAACTGTTGGATACAACGTACTCAACAAAACATTTGATTCCCTGTTGCAGCGTCAACTCCTACAAGGCGATTTAAAAAGCACCGGGCTGCAACACAAAAAATGCTGACTATGGTTAAGCGAACGATGTCACACGCCGATAAACGCGTTTTTACACAGATGTGACATCCCCGGCCTTTAATTTATAACTTATCGGTTGTTATTCCGTTTTTATCATCCCGGAATGTGTTACTTTTCCGCATTAGTCAGGACTTTTTGACCAATGATCAAATCAAAAAACCACTCGAATCCGATTTGTTGGTGTTTCCTTGTGATTTGCACCATCGGTTCACTTTTAGTGTCGCTTCCATCTCACTCGGCATCACGTCATGCACTTGTCATAGGAAACAGCGACTACGGAAGCCGATATAACCTGGTCAACCCGCTAAGAGACTCAACTGCGATCGCTAACAAGCTATCTGCCATTGGCTACAAAGTCCACAGTAACGGCCCACTACTCAATTTACGCTTAGAGCAATTTGAGGACGCGATCGACTCATTCCTGGCGTCGGTGGAGGACGGTTCCTCGACTCTTATATATTACGCGGGCCACGGGGCAGCCAGTGGTGGAAATAATTACCTGATTCCAATACTCCCTGACGGCGTTCGACTTCGATCAGAAGACGACATCAGAAATCGATCTATATCTCTTCAGGGTATTCTGGAACGAGTCGAATCACGTAACCCCAGCGGGGTCAATGTCTTCTTCTTTGACGCTTGCCGTGATGCACCAGTCGATAGTGCCACCAGAACTATCAATTTAACCGGTTTGACATCACTCGATTCAGCCAGACAACCACGAGGTAGTTTTGTTGGATTTTCAACAGAATACGGGCAACTGGCTCTTGACGGTGACATCTCGGGAAATAGTCCGTTTGCAGCGGCACTACTAGATAACCTCGATACCTATTCGACTGTTCCGATCGAACTTTTTTTCAAAAAAATTACCGAGCAGGTATACAACACAACAGACGGTTCGCAATTCCCCATCCAGGAATCAAAGCTACGTGGCACACATTGTATTGTCGAATGTCAATCCCTCTCGGGTACCGTTGCTCCCAGCGACTTCGGATATCTCGATGTAAACACAACACCCGTCAGTTCAGAAGTTTGCTATCGCATTGATAGCTGGACAACATGGAATTGCGGCCAACTCATACCGCTACCAATGAATAAAGAAGTTATGGTCAGAGTCAGTGCGAAAGGCTACAAAACGTTCACCACATCGCAAACACTAACAACTGGTCGACAACGGATGACGGTCGCTCTGGATAAAAATAACTATAGAACATTAAAGATTGTTGCCGGCGTAGCGGCGGGACTTGCTGTTGGTGCCTTGTTGATATCAGGGTCTGGTGGCGGAGACGATAGCTCCGAGACATTCAACATCTCCCTCGTACCTCCTCAGTGATCGAGGAAATAAACTCATGATATCAACCACAAAATTATTACGCCGTTTTTGTATCGCTTTAGCATGCTGTGGTGCAATTTCATGTACCAGTTCCGATGATGCTCCACGCGCAAATATCGCACTGAATAAGCCTCTTGCAGACCGACAAATATTGGCGTTTGAGAACAGCACTCTGCGAGCAGATATTTCTGTCAATGGTGGCCCCGTGCAGTCTTTCACGGTGTTTCCAGGTGAGTCTTCGTTAGATGTCGGCATCACTGGCGTAGTCATAAACGCGAACAACACCATCACAGTGAAGTGGACAGAATTTTTAAACGGGTTTGACGTTGAGATCTCCGATCAATCTCAGTCTTTCTTTGCAGACGGGGACACGCAAATTAATGCGACACATCAAACAGACCAATATGATTACGACAACGATGGCGCAAGCAACAGCGAAGAACGATCTGCCGGTACGTGTGTCTGGTCTGCCAATGAAGCCTGCTTAGCGACAGGACAGCTCGATGTACCCGACAATTCAGTAGCGACCACACTACCTCCAGAGCAAACACCGGTAACTGTCGGTGACGACTCTGGTAACGGAATTTCTATACTCGAAGCAACCGTAGATACAACAATCCCGGCCCCAAATTTTGACTTTGATTTTTCTAACGCAGACGATCTTACTATAAATGGAGATTTTTCCGGCGGCAGGACACCCTGGCAAACACAAGTCTCTACATTGGTAGCCGATGGGCAAACTCTGTGCGCAATATTTCCGGCGTCTGATGGCCTGCAGATTTTTGAAAACCTGTTCTATTACGGCTCACTATTTGACCTGGACCCAGGCAGATATGCTTTTACGTTCGATATACACGCAGATCGCGAATCAATAGCGACTTTTGCACTGGTAACTCCCAACAGACCAGCCTGGATTGACCAGCCAATAGATGTGAGTGAAACCCCGAGAAGCTACGAGATCTTTTACGAACATCTAACAGGGACTTTTCCTTCCAGCGCTTTTGCATTGTCCGCACTCAGACATCCAACAGTGGCGACTACCTTTTGTATCGACAATTTTCGCTTTCTCAAGGAAAGATGAAAACCGAAATACAACCCCTAAATACAAATACGGGTACTTGACTAAATTACGGTAAATAAGCGCGATACCTGAAACATAGCAGCCTGCTTCTAAACTTACTTTTTTAGAAACTTCAATGTTCGTTCTAACAAAGTTAGCGCCCGCTTCATGCCTGATAAAACTCACATTGACTAGTGGGGCGTGCGGAAAGTTCGGTAACAAACTTTTCACAGCCAGAGTCGTCAGAGGGCAAGGCGGAAAAACGCAGGCCCATCTTTCTATCAACGATGGGGTCATACGTCGAGCCCTGTCTTAAACAATATGGCCAACGCGGCCATGGCGGCTCTGGCGAAGATAAAGTGTTATCGAACTTTCCGCACGCCCCACTAGCTACTATAGATATATGGCAGCGCTGTCTGCAGCAACCGTTGATTCACCCACAGAACTATTT
>CAYLZS010000216.1:0-54645 GCA_964388065.1 uncultured Granulosicoccaceae bacterium | reverse complement strand
ATTGAAAACATCAGATACACCAATCGAAATGATTTCCGAGGATCTGCAGGAGCAACAGATGGCTCGCTATACAGGTCATGTAAAATTTATGGAAGATCTCTCAGAGAAAGATCGTGATAGAGCATTGAGTGACTACATGGAAAATCATGATGAGATGCCTTTGATGGCATATGTTATAAAACAAATGAAAGTTTCAGGTTTTCCGTACAAACAGGATGAGGATTCGAAGGTATTAATGTTATGTGGGATGAATTTAGTTAACTGCATAGCTGCCGCAAAATTAGTCTAACTGGAAAGGAAGTCATCTTTTTTAGGATTGTTACGCAAATAAAGAGACACCAATAATTAAAATGCAATGCCCATCATGCAAAGATGATCTACGTGCGTCAGATTTTCGTGGCGTCCAAACGTATACCTGTAATACATGTTCTGGAATATGGATCTCAGGCACAGCTTTTACGCTATTGCTTAGAATGGAAAACTCGAGCTACGAGAGTTCGAATATAATAAAGCGATCTGAAAACCCAAAAGAATCAACTCGTTTGTGCCCCACTTGCACCGAAACCAGTCTGTATTCTGTTAAGCTCGAACATGTTGATGTTGAAGCCTGTAAAGGTTGTTCCGGAATATACTTTGATTATGAAGAATTGGAGCTTCTTCTGCCTAAAGAAAAAATAAATCAGGAACCCATGACTGCAAAAGAACTGGCTGGCGAAGTTTTACCTTATGCTATGGCAGAAGTAATATTTTCTATATTCCAATGATTCAATTATGCACTTGTCTCGTATGTACTGTTCGTTTATAGCTCGAGAAATTGCAAACTGTACGTTTTGCGATATCGCTGTATTCTAATTTACCGCTATACGGTCAGCTTGCAACTGACAGCAGTCGATATAGCGTCAGGTACGCCAGGAAAATAAAATGACCGACCAGATTCATAAAACAGCTTTAACGTCAGAAGAAGCTCTCGAAGTTATAAGTAAGCACTATAAACTCGGTAAAATTGACTACTGCATGTTTATCAGGCGTGGCTTCAATGACACCTATCTTGTAGATACCGGGAAACAGAAATTTATATTTCGACTATATCTGGGAGGAAAATACTATATTGAGTCTGACGATGCTTACCGGTTTGAGTTGAACCTTATTGAACATTTACATAAGCAGGGTGTGCCGGTTGCAAATGTGGTACCCACTTTAGATGGCGAATTGTTGGGTGTAGGGGAATCCGGATCTGGACAAAGGTCTTTTGCATTGTTTCACTACGCTGAAGGCATTCCACTCAGCAGGGATTCTGTAACTGTAAAACAAGGCTACCAAATGGGGGTGGTTTTAGCGAATTTACATCTCGCTGCAGATTCTTTTGAATCTGAATTTGCGCGTTATAAACTGGACCTGAAGTACATGGTAGAAGAACCATTGCGGCTGATTTCTGAAGGGGAGAAGTGCGCTGAGCCCAATGAAGGAATAAAGCGTGGCCGGTACATAATAGAGAAACTGGAACCACTCGAGCCATTCATCGAGCGCGTAAA
Source organism: uncultured Granulosicoccaceae bacterium (assembly GCA_964388065.1). Lineage (GTDB taxonomy): Bacteria > Pseudomonadota > Gammaproteobacteria > Granulosicoccales > Granulosicoccaceae. The sequence continues at coordinate 53,113 of CAYLZS010000216.1, read as the reverse complement.
GAGCATTGGAACAGACAACGGTAAGTTCGGAATTATTCATGCGGATATGCATTTAGGTAATATTCACTTTCGTGGTAATGAATTTACTGTCTTTGACTTTGACCACTGTGCGTACGGCTGGCGCGCTTACGATCTGGCTATTTCTTATGGTTTGCCTAAGGCGCAAAGAGCTTCAATGCTTGAGGGCTACGAGAGCAGAAGACCACTAAGTACGGAGGAACGAGATAGCTTGAGGGATCTGGGTAACCTTAGAAACCTTTGGGATATTGGTGATATTCTGGCCACACAGAATCTAAGGCCGGATTAACCAAACCTGTAAATATAACCCTCTCTATCTTCAGTTAGTGCTGCCGTTACGGCGGTGTCTATATTGTCGCTGGAAGGTCCGCGGCGCATGATCAGTTCGTGTCTCTGGAACGAATAGCGCCACAGCGATGTTAAATTGCGGACACTGTAGAAAACAAGTGTTAACTGACGGATTACGCTGCGAAAGTTTGACGTGAGCACCATCCTTATCAATAAGCATACGATAAACCTCTGAAGCTGTATTATCGCAAGCTTCCAGGTGACTCCCGTGGTTGCGTCTATATGCGGGTGGAAATCCGCGACTCGAGTGCCAGCGATCTCCTGTTCCCCATTGTAGGCAGTGAGGATTGTGATAATCCATCTGACGGAATTGCGCTTAATGAATTATTTTCCTATGAAATTATCAATGATGATGAAGATATTACTGTTCGCATCCGTCGGGGTGACCAAAATGGTCCGACCATTGGTCTGAGAACGGTGGATATGGATAAACTGGACTTAGGATATGACAAGTCCAGTGATTGGATGTACTTCAAAGCCGGTGCTTACACACAAAACAACACGGGCAGCGGTAGTGATGGTGACATCATCACGTTTCACCGATTGTCAAACTCACACGATAAAAACTGATTATTTCAATTCCGGACCAGGAGTGGCAAGAGCGTTAGTGGCTCTTGTCTGCTCCTGGTACGTGTTACGTCTGTTAAAACAATGCCGGACCGGTACTTGATCTTTGTATCAGCTCAACCTCAAGCAAACGAACCGTTGTGCCTGTATCTGCATCCGGGTCGTTTAATTTATTGAGCAATGCAACTGCCGCTTCAACACCCAACTCACGCGTTTGTTGCCTTATAGTTGTTAGTGCCGGAACAAAGTAGCGCGCGATATCGATATCATCAAAGCCGATTACACTGACATCATCGGGAACGTGAATACCGTGAGCCATAAGTTCTGCTATTACACCAATAGCCATTAAGTCACTGGAGCAAAAAATACCGGTTGGGCGATCATCCATAAGCAGCCATTGTTTGGCTGCCTTGCTGCCTGAGTCGAGGCTAAAGTCACCGTCAATAAACCAGGCGGAATTAACCGGCAACTCATAGCGGTCTAAAGTATCCACTACGGCTTTTTCTCTTTCCGTGGTTAACACATTCTCTACAGGCCCTTTAATACAGGCAATCTTTTTATGGCCCAGTGATACCAGATGTTCTATAGCCAGTGCGGCACCTCTGGCGTTGTCTGAGCGAACGCTGCTAAAACCACTTTCATTGGCAGGCCATTCGCAGCCGAACACCAGTGGCAGGTTTAACAGGGTGCTTTTATTATTTGTATCCGGTTTTAAAGAACCATCGAGACAAATAATGCCGTCGGCTCTCTGACTGGTGAGATAGGTGGCAATATCTGTTTGAGATGATGTGCCTTTGCTGTCCAGGATCAGTACATTCATCCCTGATCGGGTCATCACCGATTCGATTCCGGCGAGTATCTCAGAAAAAAACGGGTTGCCCACATTGGGAATCAACACAGCGACCGCGCCAGTTCTTTGCAGGCGCAGGCTGCGGGCAGCGTGATTGATTTGGTAGCCAACTTCATTTGCCGCCTGCAACACAGTGTCTCTGGTCTCTTTTGAAACCGTGTCTGTGTTGTTGAGCGCGCGGCTGACGGTGGCGGTCGAAACTCCAGCCAATCGGGCGACATCTTTTACGCTGGGAGCTCGGGTCATACGAAATAATTCAAACGGCAAAAGGGTATGTAATCGATTACATGCTATGGCATAATGCCTCTATGCTCAAGCGGAAACCGATATCCGGTACCAATTGAGAATTGTCAAAACCCTGGAGGGAATATGAAAAAAGCCAATGTTTTAGTAACTACTCTGGCTGCACTTTCCACGTGCAGCGTACTTAGCACAACCGCCCAAGCTACCGAATTAGAAGTGACACACTGGTGGACGTCAGGTGGCGAGGCCGCCGCTGTTGCAGAATTCGCCAAAGCCTTTGATGCCTCTGGACACAAGTGGGTCGACGGCGCAATTGCGGGTTCTGGCGGCGTTGCCCGGCCCATCATGATCAGTCGCATCACTGGCGGCGACCCAATGGGTGCGACACAGTTTAACCATGGACGTCAGGCGGAAGAACTGGTTGAAGCCGGTCTAATGCAGGACCTGACAGAAGTTGCCGAGGCGGAAGGCTGGGCGGATATTGTCAATCCTCCTTCGCTGCTCGACAGTTGTACTCTGGATGGAAAAATTTACTGTGTGCCAATCAATATTCATTCATGGCAATGGATGTGGCTAAGCCACAAAGCGTATGAAGATGCTGACCTTCCGGTACCTAAAAACTGGAATGAATTTGTTGCCAGCGCACCAAAACTTGAAGAAGCAGGCAAGATCCCTCTGGCCATGGGTGGACAATCGTGGCAGGCGAATGGTGCTTTCGACGTGCTAATGGTCGCAGTTGGCAGTCCGGAACTGTTGGTAAAGATTGGAGAAAAAGATGCCGAGGCGGTAAAAAGCCCTGAAATGACACGTGTGTTTGAGGCTGCTGCCAGTGCACGTGAGTTAGCAGCTAACTCCAAGGTGCAGGATTGGAATCAGGCCACCAATCTGGTTATTACCGGACAGGCTGGTGGTCAAATCATGGGTGACTGGGCGCAGGGTGAGTTTCAGGTAGCCAATCAGGTTGCGGGTGAGGACTATACCTGTCTGCCTGGTCTTGGTGTGAATGAAGTTATCTCAACTGCGGGTGATGCGTTTTACTTTCCCAAGCTTGATGATCCTGAGAAAACCAAAGCGCAGCTTGAGCTGGCTTCTTTAATGATGTCTAAAGAAGTTCAGGTTAACTTTAACCTTAAGAAAGGATCTTTACCTGTACGCGGTGATGTAGATCTTTCCACTGCGAACGATTGCATGAAGAAGGGATTACAAATACTCGCCGATGGCAATACACTTCCTTCAGCTGATCAGAACCTATCGCCTGATACGGTTGGACAACTGGAAGATCTGATGGTCGAATTCTGGGCCGATACCTCAATGAGTGCAGCAGACGCACAAAAGCGTTACTACGACATTCTGTCTGAAGCAGAGTAAAACTCATTGCGTAAAAACCTGTCGCCACACTATTGTGGCGACAGATTTAGCTCTACATCTGAGCTACTTTCCACTTAAGCCTGAGTGTTGAATGCCTGGTAATCAACGTCGTCCGATTGGACTTTTTCGCAATATGAATGCGAAAATTGCGGCACTACCGATGATACTGACCGCACTGGTGGTGTTTCTCGGTGGCAGTATCTGGACCATTGTTCATTCCTTTACCAAATCAAAGCTGTTGCCCAAGTGGAATTTCGTTGGGCTTGATCAATACGAAAGACTATGGGGCACAAGTCGCTGGTTAGTATCGATAGAGAATCTATTGGTGTTCGGTGTCTGCTCTCTTTTTTTCTCTTTGATCATCGGTTTTCTGCTGGCCGCATTGCTTGATCAAAAAATTCGATTCGAAGATACTTTTCGCACTATTTTTCTCTATCCTTTTGCGCTTTCATTTATTGTTACAGGCTTAGTCTGGCAGTGGATTTTAAATCCCACGTTTGGTGTTCAGACAATTGTTCGCAGCCTCGGCTTTGAGAGCTTCGTATTTGACCCCTTATACAACTCCGACATTGTTATTTACGGTGTGTTGATTGCGGCACTGTGGCAAGGCACGGGTTTGGTTATGTGTCTTATGCTTGCGGGCATGCGTGGCATAGATGAGGAAATATGGAAAGCCGCACGTGTTGATGGAATACCAAAATGGAAAACCTACCTCAGAATTATCATACCGATGATGCGCCCGGTATTTGTCACCACACTGGTTATTATTGCTGCAGGTATTGTCAAGGTGTATGACCTGGTGGTTGCACAGACAGGTGGCGGGCCGGGTATCTCATCTGAAGTGCCGGCGAAGTATGTCTATGACGCGATGTTTAAACAGCAAAATCTGGGGCAGGGGTTTGCGGCCTCAACAATGATGCTTGTCACTGTATTAATTGTGTTGATTCCGTGGGCGTATCTTGAATTTGGCAGTAAAAAGCATGACTGATGTAAACAATACGTCAGTTGTTGGTGAGCCCGTCATTGATCAACCATGGGGCCCGAAGCCGCGTCGAATATTTTCCCGACGTAACATCTTTTTGTATGGAACGCTGATTGTAGTTGCACTCTACTATGCGTTGCCGCTGTACGTGATGGTAGTCACTTCCCTTAAAGGTCTGCCAGAGATTCGCCTTGGCAATATATTCTCGCCACCGATGGAAATTACTTTTTCCCCCTGGGTTAAAGCGTGGTCTGAGGCATGTACCGGCCTTAACTGCGACGGCCTGAGTCGTGGTTTCTGGAACTCGGTAAAAATAACAGTGCCGTCAGTAATTCTCTCTATTGCGATTGCTTCGGTAAATGGTTACGCGCTGGCCAACTGGCGGTTCAAAGGTGCCAATGTATTTTTTACCATACTGATTTTCGGCGCTTTTATTCCTTACCAGGTTATGTTGTATCCCATAGTGATTCTGCTGCGTGAAATGGGTTTATATGGAAAATTACCCGGTCTTATACTGGTTCACACAGTTTTTGGTATGCCAATATTAACGCTGCTTTTCCGTAACTATTTTACCTCTATTCCCGATGATCTCTTTAAGGCTGCACGGGTGGATGGGGCGGGGTTCTGGAGTATATTTTTCCGCATCATGTTACCGATGAGTTTACCGATATTTGTTGTTGCCATGATTTTGCAAATCACCGGTATCTGGAATGATTTTTTGTTTGGGGTTATTTATACAAAACCCGAAAACTACCCAATGACGGTTCAGTTGAACAACATTGTCAACTCGGTTCAGGGCGTTAAAGAATACAATGTTAATATGGCTGCCACTATTCTGACCGGTCTGGTGCCGTTAATCGTCTATTTTGTTTCCGGAAAATTATTTGTTCGAGGAATCGCTGCCGGTGCGGTCAAAGGCTGAACATGAATAGCAGCATATCGATAAGAAATCTCGGCCTTTCATTTGGCAAGGTAGAAGTACTTAATGATCTGAACCTTGAAGTTCATGATGGAGAATTTCTGGTACTGCTCGGGTCGTCCGGCTGTGGAAAATCAACTCTGCTTAATTGCATTGCCGGCTTGCTTGATGTCAGTAGCGGGCAAATACATATCAAAGGTAAAAATGTCACCTGGGAGGAACCCAGAGACCGTGGTATTGGCATGGTGTTTCAGTCTTATGCTCTGTATCCGCAAATGTCGGTCAAGGGCAATTTGTCTTTTGGATTGAAAAACGCAAAATTAAAAAAAGATGAAATTGAAAGACGTGTAGCGGAAGCCGCAGAGATTCTTCAAATTGAACCTTTGCTCAAGCGAAAGCCTGCGCATTTGTCTGGTGGACAAAGACAACGCGTTGCGATTGGTCGGGCTCTGGTGCGCGATGTCGATGTTTTTTTGTTTGACGAACCATTGTCTAATCTGGACGCACAGTTAAGGGCAGATTTGCGTGTTGAAATAAAACGACTTCACAAGCGTCTGCAGAACACGATGGTCTATGTTACTCATGATCAGGTTGAAGCCATGACGCTTGCCAGCCGTATTGCCATTATGCGTAGCGGTGCAATTGTGCAGCTTGGTGAACCGCATGATATCTACAATAAGCCAGTAAATCGCTATGTAGCAGAATTTATTGGTTCGCCCAGTATGAATTTTGTAGAAGGCACACTTGCAACATCATCACTGTTTACATTCGACAATCTTGAGGTTCCACTGCACAACTATTCATTTGATGGTGTGGGAATTGATAACACCGTTGCCAATAAAAAAGCGCTACTCGGGGTGCGACCCGAACATGTCGTTACCGGTGCTGCTTTATCCGAGGTGCCGTGGTCAACTACGGTTGAAGTTGATGTTGTAGAGCCGATGGGCTCGGACACACTGATCTGGTCAAGCATGGGTGGTCGTGACTTCAGATTTCGCGTTGACGGACAGAGTACACTGCAAACCGGTGATTCGGTGGAGATTGGTTTTGATCCGGCCAAAATCTGTGTATTCGATGCTGAAAGTGAATTGCGATTGTAAACACCTGGCTTTATCTATTCACCAATAAAAATCACTCAGCAGAGCATATTTCAATGAAATACTCTTTCCAATTATATAGTGCACGCAATTTCACACCATGGGATCAGATTTTCAGATCTGTCTCTGCATTGGGTTACAGCCAGGTGGAGGGGTTTGGAGCACTGTATGAGAACCCGGCTGAAACACGTGCCTCACTCGATACACATAATCTCAGTATGCCTTCGGGTCACTTTTCTCTCGACGATCTGGAGAATAATCTGGCGACGGTATTAAAAACAGCCGATACACTGGGCTGCGAAAATATATTTTGCCCATACCTTGATGAATCGATAAGACCATCTGACGACAAAGGATGGCAGGATTTTGGAAGACGGCTTAACGAACTGAATAAACGAGTTACTGACGCAGGCAAACGCTTTGGCTGGCATAACCACGACTTTGAGTTTCAACCTTGCGGTGATGGTTCTGTACCAATGAGGTCGATACTGACATCCGCTCCTGATATTGATTGGGAGATGGATGTGGCATGGGTTGCTCGTGCAGGAACTGATCCCGTGCCGTGGATCACAGAGTTCGGAAAACGCATTTCTGCCGTACATATAAAAGACATTGCAGAGCAGGGTAGCTGCGAAGATGAGGATGGCTGGGCTGATGTCGGAGCCGGAATTCTTGACTGGCAAGCGTTATTGACACAGATCATTAAAGAAACCAACGCCAGTTTATTTGTGGCTGAGCATGACAACCCGAGTGATCATGAACGCTTTGCACGGCAATCGATCGAGTCGATGAAAAAGTTTACTGGTTAAATACCTCAAAACTCAGCAAACAGAATAATAATTCAACAGGAGAAAAATGTGCCTCAGGTTCTTGGAGTTGGCATTATCGGTTGTGGCAATATCGCGGAGCACTATCTCAAGCTTGCACCGATGTTTAACGGTATTGATGTCAGAGCCTGTGCAGATATCAATCATGAGGCAGCACTGGCTCGATCTGAGGAATTCGGTGTTAAGGCACTGAGTGTCGAAGAACTATTGGCCAGCGATGATATTGATATCATTGTAAATCTTACCATCCCGTCTGTTCACGCAGCAGTATCTGCTGATATTTTAACGGCTGGCAAGCATGTGTATTCGGAGAAACCTTTTGCTTTGTCGCTTGAGGAAGGCAGGACGTTACTGGATTTGGCAAAAACAAAAAATCTTCGTGTAGGTTCTGCTCCCGATACATTTCTCGGCGGTGTTCACCAGCATGCCAGGGCACTGCTAGACAGCGGAGTGGTCGGTAAAATTACCAGTGGTACTGCCCATGTGCAGGGTAGTGGCATGGAGTCGTGGCATCCTAATCCTGACTTCTTTTTTAAACCCGGTGCAGGCCCGGTGCTTGATATCGGCCCCTACTATATTACTAATCTGGTGCAACTCCTGGGGCCGGTTAAACGTGTTGCGGCACTTTCTGCTACACCTTCTCCTGAACGCACCATTACTTCAGAAGAGCGGTATGGTGAAAAAATTCAGGTAGAAACTCCAACCACTATTCATGCGCTGCTGGCTTTTGAAAGTGGTGCAACTATCACGCTCGGTACCAGCTGGGACGTGTGGAGTCACGAGCACAACAATATGGAGCTGTATGGTGAGCTCGGTACGATGTATGTACCTGACCCCAATTTTTTCGGTGGCGAACTTCGCATCACTAAAGGCGAAGAACCATCTGCATTACCTGAGGCATATAATCATCCATTCGGCATTCCGAATGAAGAAGAGGATGACGGAAGCATGCGCGCCAACTATCGTGCTGCCGGGCTTGCGGATATGGCTATAGCAATCTCAGAAGGTCGTGAACATCGTTGCTCTGCAGAACTCGCAACGCATGTGGTGGACGTGATGGTATCGATACTGGAGTCGGGTGAACGTGGTGAGTTTGTCGATATCACCACCCATTGTGCGCGACCCGCACCACTGGGTATCGATGAGGCTCAGGCGTTATTAAAGTGACAATCATTTTTACCGGTGCTTTAGCTACAGAACATTTGATTAGACAATGATAACTAATCCCATACTCCCGGGCTTCAATCCCGATCCTTCAATTTGTCGTGTTGATGATAATTATTACATCGCCACTTCAACCTTTGAATGGTACCCAGGAGTGCAAATTCATCACTCAAAAGACTTGGTTAACTGGGAGCTGGCAATTCGTCCGTTGAATCGAGCGTCACAGCTTGATATGCGAGGCAACCCTGACTCCGGTGGTATCTGGGCACCATGTTTGTCTTACAGCGATGGTCTGTTCTGGTTGGTATACACTGACATGAAAAGACATGATGGAGACTTTAAAGATGCACACAATTATATAGTTACCGCACCGGCAATAGAGGGGCCGTGGTCAGATCCGGTCTATGCGAATTCATCGGGATTCGATCCGTCACTTTTTCATGATGATGACGGGCGCAAATGGTTTTTAAATATGGTCTGGGATCATCGTGGTGATTCAGAAACCTCACACCCGGCACATCCTGCGTTCGATGGAATACTGCTGCAGGAATTTGATGCAGCTGCGGGCAAGCTGACTGGCCCGGTAAAAAACATCTTCAAAGGCAGCGCGCTCGGAATTTCTGAAGCACCACACCTGTATAAAAGAAACGGCTGGTATTACCTGACAGTGGCCGAAGGTGGTACCGGATACTCACATGCCGTAACGATGGCACGCAGTCGATCAATTGATGGTGATTATGAGTTGCATCCGGGGCCCTGCCTGATAACGGCTAAAGACGACCCTGCCAACAAATTGCAACGTACCGGGCATGGACAAATTGTGGAAACGCCCGATGGCCAGACATACCATACCTTCCTGTGTTCCCGTCCAATACCCGGGCTGTCGGAATACCGTTCACCGCTCGGGCGTGAAAGCGGGATAGAGAAGTGTGTCTGGGGTGATGATGACTGGCTCTATCTTGAGCATGGTGGCACGCTGGCACGGGAGTCGGTGCCGTCACCCGATCCTGCGGTTAAGAAAATTGCTGAGGAATATCCCAAACACAATTTCAGCGAATCACTCCCGGCTGAATTTCAATGGTTGCGCACACCTTACCCCGAACGATTATTTGAATTAACCGGAAACTCGCTGCGATTGTTTGCACGGGAATCGCTCGGCAGCTGGTTTGAGCAATCACTGGTGGCAAGACGTCAGGAACATCTGGCATTTACAGCACGAACCGAAGTGTTATTTGCACCGGTAAATTATCAACAATCGGCGGGGCTTATCTATTACTACAATCGCCACAAATTTCATTATATCGGTGTTACCTGGCACGAAACCCATGGTCGAATTTTGGTTGTAATAAGCTGCAATGGTGACTGGCCCGACAGCAGACTATCGTTTCCAACAATCGAGACAATTTCTGTAGGTGACCCAGTCGAGCTGGGTATGGAAGTAGACCATGCCACTATGTATTTCAGTTATCGTCAGGACGGTGACTGGCAAAAAATTCCTCATAATTTGGATGCGAGCATTATCTCTGATGAAGCAGGTCGTGGAGAGCATGCTTCGTTCACCGGTGCCTTTGTGGGTATGGCAGCGTTTGACATTACCGGCACAGTGCTACCCGCAGACTTTAACTATTTTCACTATGCTCCCCTAACCTGAGTTGTCGACAGTTAATCATGACGTGTGGGCGCCGCAACGGCATTCCAGTCTGAATAACCTGGCTAATGCAGCATCTGCGAGCAATATCTCTTATCGATAAAATATTACTGTTTCCTATAAAGAAATCTTAAGAAGTGTCGAGGGTTAATGTGAGGGAGTCTTAAGCTTTCCTGCCAGGCACACGAAAAATCAGGTAACAACGTAATCTGGCTTCTTCCTGCACGATAGCGCTACATAAAAGATTCTGAATAATCTGTTGCCGTACGAGATTGCCGTACAAGATTGTGATGCCAGCCGAATATTCAGTGCCAATTGATCTAAGAAAATTGTGCTATCAATTGACCGCCGTTGGAAATTATAAAATAAGGGATGAAGTATGAAAAATGCAGTCATGGCAATATTAATGTTTACTGTATTTCTTGCGAGTGCTGTTTCCTCTGAGAGTAGCGCAAACACTGTCAGACAAAAAGGTCATGATGAAAATCATCTGTCTGATCGAGAAGCGGCGATGGTAAAAAAATTAGAATCTCTCAGTGAATTTGAAAAACGCGAGATCATGGTGTATCTGTCTGGCAAGGGTGCAACAAAAGCCGTTGAGTTTGCTATCAGTGAAGGATATCTCTCTCCCGATGCAATATCAAAATACACTCTGTTAACGGCTGCTGCTAAACACGGCAGACTCGAAACCGTTAACATGTTGGTTGCAGAAGGTGCAGACATTGAGTTAAAAGATGGATATAACGATACACCTTTAAAAGCGGCGGCAAGAGAAGGCCAGCTGGAAATAGTCAACTTTCTGCTGTCAGAGGGTTCAGACCCTAATACAGAGGGTAAGGGCGGATCTACACCGTTGAGCAGTGCCACTTACGCAGGGCGTTTGGACATCATTAAGGCTCTGCTAAACCATGGTGCTGTTATAAAATCAAACGATGCCCGATCATCCGTTGTTCACCTTGCCGCTAAGCATGGGCATATTGATCTGATTGATTTCTTTTTAAAGAGAGGCGTTGATATAAACCAGAGAACCAGAGATGGCTGGACAGCTCTGGCAGTTGCTGTCCACGCCGGACAAACTGATGTGGTAGCAAAGCTTCTGGATCATAAGCCAGATGTAAACAGCCCAACGAACAAAAAATCATCTCCGTTAATATTAGCTGCACAAAAAGGATTCACTGATATTGTATCGATCCTTTTGGATGGCAAGGTAAAAATTAACCTCGAAGACGAGAAAGGCCGAAGTGCAATCTGGTGGGCTGCAAAATATGGGCACGGAGAGATTATAAAGTTATTGCACGATAGGAATGCAAAAGCGAACTCCGCAGTTTCCCGCTTCGCCACGAAAGGTGACCTGAATCCTCTGGAAACTTTACTGGAGTCTGGAATACCCGTAACTGTCACTAATGATGAAAATCGAACAGCACTTCATCTGGCAGCACGATACGGACATCTGGACATTGTAAAACTGTATTTACAAAGCGGACTGGATATACATACCACCGATGTTAAAGGCTATACGGCACTGCATCGTGCTTCGGGCTATGGGAGTATAAACGTTGTGCGATACTTACTTGAGCAGGGATCTGACCCGAACTGGCCGGGGCAACCGAATCGGTGGACACCGGTTTCACTGGCCGCACGCTACGGAAAGCTCGAAATCCTGAAAATGCTCCATGACAGGGGCGGCAACCTTAATGCGGTTAATTATAAAGGCTGGTCTCCATTAATGTTAGCTGCTCGTGGAAAACACCCGTCAGTCGTTGAATATTTGTTGGCGAATCAGGTGGATACGGAGCTACGAAACAACAAGCGACAAACCGCTGCGGACATCGCTGTCAAGCAAAAGAAAAAATCCGTTATTGAGTTGTTGTCAGATAATGCCCTGTTTGATTAAGATCTAATTTCAGCAGTATTTGTAATTGTGAACGGCCGGCCGATCACGTATTTTACAAATACCGCCACAGCTCCAATCGCGTTTGTTGCGGCATTTTAATTCATGACAGGCAAATTGCGAGCATTGGTTAATTTATCGGTTTGACCACTGATCCCGGTGCTCTTGCAGTAGCGTTAAGTGATACAGGAGTGACTCGCCACATTGATATCAGGGCTTTAGTCAGTTATAAAAGCTGGGCAGATAACCTGCTCTATGAAGCCCTGTGTCAGTTGTCTGAGGATGAGCTCAAAAAGCAAAGGCCAATGTTGTTCAGGAATATACTTGCTCTTCTGAACCACGTATATGCAATGGATATTGTATGGCGTTCTAATTTGCTGGGTATTGCTCACGATTTGCAAACCAGAAATCCAAAAGATGTGCCGTCTTTCAGTACGCTGAGGAGTATGCAAAGTGAGATTAATTCCTGGTATCAGGACTACACTGCTCAACTTTCCAAAGATCAACTGAAAGAGGTTGTTAACTTCAATTTCATTGGTGGTGGTAAAGGACAGTTGAAAAAACAGGAAATCTTGCACCATGTTGTCAATCACGCTTCCTATCATCGGGGCCATATAGAGGGTGTGATGTATCAGATGGCAATTGAACCACCCACAACGGACATACCTGTATTTCTGAAAACAGAAAAACCTGACTTATTTTCCTGAATTATTTCTAAGTATGGATATCGAATTTTCCAAATTAGTCTTAGAAGAGAGAGAACGATCTTTCGAATTGTATAAAACCTACATGAAGCCTGTTATTGAAGATGCTTTTGGCTGGGATGAAAAGTTTCAAAGAAATGGATTTGAGTCTAATTTAGATCCGGACTGGTTTAGCTGGATTCTGGTGCAGAGTGAAAAAGGCGGGTATTTAAAAGCCGGGTTGGTTTGTAGTCGATTCAAGCGACGTAGTCTTCACATTCACCTGTTTTTAGTATTTGCAGAGGAGCAAAGGAAACGTATCGGCCATTCTGCTGTGCAAAAACTGAAGGAGCAGGCATATACTGAAAAAACAAACGTAACGCTGAGTTGTTTTAAAAACAATATACCAGCATTGAGTTTCTATAAGAGTCTGGGATTTGTTGTTGAATCAGAAGAAGAGTACTTTTATCGCTTTGTATTCAGGAATAAAAATACGGCTGCCTTGCTTAAAACACTGTATTCTAAATTTATTAAAAACTAATACACTGATGTTTGTATGGTAGAAATAGACATTCAGCACATCGAACCGACATTGAATAGTTGATATGAACCTTAAAGTACCAGCTGAAATACCCACTGACAGACTGTTACTTCGACAGTTTAAAGACGAAGACTGGACGGATCTGCATGTTCATTATTCGGATGCCGATGCTACTAAATACACTTACGGGAAATCATTAACTGAAGGAGAAACCTGGCGGACAATGTGTGGCATGATCGGGCACTGGCACCTTAGAGGCTATGGCCCTTATGCAGTTGAAGAAATGTCAGGTAATGCAGTGATAGGTACTGTTGGGTTCTGGTATCCAAATGACTGGCCATCGCCAGAGATAAAATGGGCTTTGTCCAGACCTTACTGGGGTAAAGGATTCGCCAGTGAGGCAACCAGAGCGGTGCAGAAAATCGGATTGGAGTACCTGCCAGACATACACCTTATCAGCCTGATAGACAAACAGAACCATGCTTCTGTAAAACTCGCGGAGAGTGTTGGTGCCAGGTTCGAAAAACAGGTCTTATTCCGAGGTGGCGAGTGGAATATACACAGGCATCCCAGGTCGGACAATGCTTCTTGACCGTATTTGCTAAGACTCGGTATCTGATGGGTTTCGATTCACGCGAGTGGAAAGCCAAAGCTGTATCTTCGATTGTTTTTTCACTTCCTGCCCACCGCTTTGTATGTAATGAGTAATTCGGATTCCAGAACCACGTTATTCGGTTGTCTTGCTGCTGGCGGGGTAACCTTTATTTGGGCAATGTGGCTGGTTGTCAGTCGAACTGGTGCTCAGACTGCTCTTAATGCGTTTGATCTGACCGCGATCAGGTACGGTGTATCTGCGGTGGTCTCATTGCCAATAGTTTTGTACTACAAGCCCTGGCGAAAAATGACAATAAAGCGAATTGCAGGCCTTAGTATGTTTTTGGGGCCAGGGTATGTTTTGTGTGTCTACTTTGCCTTTGATTATGCTTCGGCGGCACACGGTGGTGTTTTCATGAATGGTGCGATGCCTGCATTCACGCTGTTATTTTCTTATTGGTTTTTAAATCAGTCTTCAACAAAAACTCAAATAATCGGGCTTGTATTAATTCTTGGGGGTGCGGTTTTATCTGCAGCAGACGTATCTGGCTTGTCTATACCTGGTGCATGGCGCGGGGATGTTCTGTTTGTCGTTGCTGCTGTTTTTTTCTCGGGTTATCTGATAGTTGCCAGAGCCTGGGGTGTCACACTGACTCAGGTTATGTTTTGTAGCTCAATTGTAAATGCTGTGCTTTTTGTTCCTGTCTGGTATTTCTTTTTACCGAGCGGTCTGAACGAGGTCGGAGGCAGTCAATTGTACCTGCAGGTTTTTTACCAGGGACTGGTGCCGGGGTTGCTTGGTTTATTACTTGTTGCATACGCAACGCGTACTATTGGTCCCGCATCTACATCAGCGTTTATAGCTGCGGTTCCGGGATTGGGTGTGCTGTTAGGGATTTTGTTTTTAAATGAAATACCCGGTTTTACAGGGTGGGTTGGCCTGGCTGTACTTACACCTGGGATATTGATGGTGTCTCTTGGTGGCAGGAAACCTAATGGTTAGTGCGTCGAATTAATACTGTCCTTTCTATAGGTAACGGTCTATAGGAAAGGGCCATGTGAAAGCACCGCTGGTATGGAATTGTGTCGTCAAAAGACCTGTGCTCTATGATAGAAGGAGTGACTGCGCACGGTCCGAAAGGTTTTGATGCATCTGTTATATTTTGTTAAAAACATTTGTGCGCGATATAACGCTGCTTTGGGTCCACAATTAATTATTTGTAACCGATTTCACGACCTGGGATTTGTCGTTACCCATTCATTGTGATGATTTGTTGATCAATACCTAATTTCTGTGTGTTAAAGTAAGCGTTTTCTAATCAGGTTTAACTACCTGGTTTTCGTTAGTTATTACCTCAACAGTTTTCCTCAAGAAAATTCCGTTAGTAACGATAACGGTTTGATCAACTCCGCTCGATTCACATGTACTCTTTAAATCCAGTTAGAACAGTCCTGCAACCGGCTGATACCTATAGCGCAAGTTATACAAATTTTAAAAATATAGAGTTCGCAGACGCAGTCTTACATTCCTTGCGTACTCTTTGCTTGCGGGGTTGTAAATGAAAGTAATCGGAATCAGTCCATTAGACAAGGACTCTACCGTATCTTTCATGGAAGATGGCAAAGTGCTTTTCGCCTGTGGTGAAGAGCGTCTGTCGAGAGTAAAATTGCAGGACGGATTTCCGCTGCGGTCCGTGAAACTCGGTTTTGAATACACGGGCTGGAAACCTGAGGAAGTCAACTTTGTTGCCTACGGATTCTACGAAGCTGATGAAGAAACGAGATTAATGCGTGAGGCGGCTGATGAGGATGCCCGCTACCACGAAAATATCTGTACATGCGACTCGGTAGATGCGGTAAAAAAGATACTTGCCTGCGGATACAGCCCGAACCTGACTACACAGATACCGGGACTGGACTCAAAGCAGGATGAATTCATGCCTGGCAAGGGGTTTTTAAAATCCAGCTTCTACAACTTAGCCGCGAACCGACCCTCTGTTGACTGGAATTTGCATCGTAACTTTTTCAAGCGCTGGGTTGCCACATCAGGCGAAGATCACCAACTTAGAGCTCAGCAACTCAACGAAGGGCTGGAACAAGTCGGGTTGGTCGATAAGCTGGTTCGCTACAACCACCATGATACGCATGCGGCAAATTCATTTTATGCCAGTGGCTACGATGAGGCTTTATTAGTCACACTCGACGGATATGGCTCAGGCAACTGTGGTGGTGTCTATGTTGGAAATTCGCAAGGTTTGCGACCATTGCATAAATTTTCCTATCCGAACTCGCTCGGATTATTCTATGAGATGGTGACCGGAGCACTGGGCTTCAAGCCAGGCAGGCATGAAGGGAAAATTGTCGGTCTTGCGGCTTATGGTGATCCCGAATTGCTGGGGCCGGTTTTACGCAAACGAATGGTTGTAGACCGTGGAGACATTCGAATCAGAGGCAGTATGAACTACTTCTTTGCTCGTGCTCTGGCAGAGAATTTTGCCAAACGGGATGTCGCAGCTGCTTATCAATATGTGCTCGAAGAGGTGACGCGTGAGGTTTGCGAGTACTGGGTTAAAAAAACCGGCATGTGCAATGTAGCTGTGTCTGGTGGTGTTAACGCCAATGTAAAGCTCAATCAACGCATACACGAGATTGATGCTGTTGAAAGCGTATTTGTCTACCCCAACATGGGCGATGGTGGTTGTGCGACTGGTGCTGCGATGCTTGCGTTTGGCAATGAGTGCCAGCCAGCTGAAATTGATAATGTTTATCTTGGTCCGGAGTACACCGACGCACAAATTGAAACAGCTTTAACCGATGCGCAACTGGAGTTCGAGAAACCAGACAGTATTGAAACGGTTGTTGGAGAACTATTATCTAAAAACCAAATTATCGCAAGGTTCAACGGTCGAATGGAATATGGCCCGCGGGCACTGGGTAACCGGTCTATTCTTTATTCGGCACAGGACCCTGAAGTGAATCTCTGGTTAAATCATCAGTTGGGCAGAACCGAGTTTATGCCATTTGCTCCAGTAGTTCTGGATAGCGAATTTGACAATCTGTTTCTCAATAGCGGTGGCTGTGAAAAGACATCGGAATACATGACGGTTACGTTTAACTGTACCGACCTAATGGCGGAGAAGTGTCCGGCTGCTGTGCACATAGATTGCACAGCGCGGCCGCAGCGCGTAACACCGACTTCAAATGAAAGTTTGCATAAAATCATCAGCGCCTACCGTGATATTACTGGTGTACCTGCTGTGATCAACACCAGTTTCAACATGCATGAAGAGCCAATTGTCTGTTCACCGGAAGATGCTGTCAGGGCGTTTGTACGGGGCAACATTGATTATCTGGCGATTGGTCCGTATCTGGTTCCACACCCAAAGCTTGATTCGTTAATGTCTACACGTGAGAAACCAGAATAATCAGCTTCACGCAGACTCCTGTGGATTAGTGGATCCTATCCGTATTATTGCCTCGACAATACGGGTAAAGCTGTCTCTGGCACGGTTAACAGTGCTTCGAGCTCGCAGGTAGCCGTGCACCAGTCCGTCTTCGTTGATCCATGTTGCATTGCCGCCGGCATTTTTAATTGCCGCCACATAGTGTTTGCTGTCGTCCGCCAGAGGATCGCAGGCTGCGCTGAAAGCAAATGTTTCAGGCAGGTTTGAAAAATCATTGTCTTTCAGTGGTGCATGCGTTGCAGTATCGCTGGCTGATTGATCACTTTTATTGTGGCCAAATCGAATGGTTGCATAGAAGTTAACATCCCTTGTTGTGAGCATCGGTGCGTTGGTGTGAGTAAGGTATGAGCCTTTCGATATGTCTCCTCCCAGTCCCGGATAAATTAATACCTGACCTGCCAGCACTACCTTGCTGGCAGATTCGCTATCTCGTATAGCGTGAGAAACAGCGGCGGCGAGATTGCCACCGGCGCTGTCACCGCAAAGGATTACTGGTGCGTTTGTTCGATTAGATTCATAGATAACGCTTGCCAGCGAATCGTTAAATGCGGCAGGGTGCAGATGCTCTGGTGCCAGTCGATAGTCTACTGCTGTAACGTCATAGCCGGTTGCATCGCAGAGTTCCGCGCATATGTCGTCGTGGCTTTCAAGGCCACCAACAACAAAGCCTCCGCCGTGGAAATAAATAATAAGCGCATTGCCTTGCTTTGCTGAGCTGGTGTAGCGTCTGACCGGTATTGCGTACTCGTCTGTGGGAATGGTTGCATCTGTGGAGTTTATTCGTTCAGGGTATCCCTGGTGGAATTGCCGGCACATATTGTTGTAGATTTCACGCTGCTGTTGCATTGAAAAATCGATTGTATTTGGTGGGTACCAGCTATCGGTGAGTTTAATAAACGCCCAGGTTTGCTCGTCAATCAGTGTTTCGTAATTCGCTAAAGCCGCATTGCTCATGTGGATGGATGTCGAAGGTATGGTATTTCTACTATAACGTTATTTGACGTACTGCGGTCGGTAAGATTCTATTCTGAATCGCGTTGGTATTCACGTATGATAACGGAGTGTGGCACTGCGAACTGACAGGGGGAAACATTGATTACAATATACTCGGCCAGAAAAATACTTACCATGAATCCAGCGCGGGCTCAGGTTACGCATGTGGCCGTTAGAGACGGATACATAATTGGTGCGGGTGATCTTGCTGAACTTGAGGGTTTCGGTAAGCACACTGTTGATAACCGCTTTGCAAGCAAAGTAATAATGCCCGGGTTGGTTGAAGGGCATTCGCACGCTGTTGAGGGCAAGTGGTGGCGCTATGTCTATTGTGGATTTTTTGATCGCATGGATCCGCATGGAAAGATCTGGTCCGGCCTGGGTTCAATTAACGCAGTAGTTGATCGACTGAAGGAGCAGGATGCTGCGATGCCGAATGCCGATACTCCGATGGCTGGCTGGTCTATAGATCCGATTTATTATCCTGAAAAACGTATCACCAGAGAAGATCTTGATCGTGTTTCCCGTACCAGGCCGATCGGGATTATGCATGCATCCGGTCATATTATGAATGTGAATAGCGCTGCACTGGAACTCGCTGGTTTTCTGCGGACTGGTATAGAGAATGATGGATTACCACTGGGAGATGACGGTATTCCCACCGGAGAGCTAAGAGGGCCTGATGTATATATGTCTATAGGCACTTATGCGGGCTTTGACGCTAATATGCTGGACTTTGATGAGTCTGGTTTGATCGACTTTGGCAAATTGTGCGTTCGCAAGGGAGTAACCACGGCTACTGATCTGGCGGCGAAATTGTCTGATGAAGTAGTACAGATCGGTTTGGATGTCACTGCGCGTGACAACTTCCCGCTGCGACTGGTTCCATTCAGATTTCATCACGGGCTAACACCTGCGGAGCTGTTAGAACATGTCCTTGCATTAACGGAAAAACAGACAGACAGATTCAGGCCTGGTCGGATTAAAGTGGTAGCCGACGGTTCTATTCAGGGATTTACAGCGCGGTTGAATCCTCCGGGTTATTACAATGGTGCACCGAACGGATTATGGTACATCGCACCTGAGCAGATGCTTGAGATCTATGAGCTGGCGTTACAAAACAATATACAGGTACATACCCACACCAACGGTGATGAAGCAACAGATCTGGCGTTAGATGTTCTTGAAAAAGCCCTGCACAAGTATCCGCGATATGATCACCGGTTTACTCTGCAGCACGGACAGCTAATTAACGCCGCACAGTTTAAGCGCATGGCGAAGCTCGGCAATTGTGTAAATCACTTTGCCAACCATCACTTTTACTGGGGCGATGAACACTACCATCTTACAGTGGGACCAGAGCGAGCAGAGCGAATGAATCCGTGTCGCACAGCGCTTGATCATAACATCCCGCTGGCAATTCACTCTGATGCACCAATTACACCTATTGGGCCGTTATTTACTGCCTGGTGTGCAGTTAACCGGCTAACTTACAGTGGCAGAGTGCAGGGAACGCACGAAAGAATTTCGGTCGATGAAGCGCTGTATGCAATTACCATGGGGGCTGCGTACACACTGCAAATGGATGATGAAATAGGTTCCATAGAAGCCGGTAAGCGGGCTGACTTTACCGTACTTGAGGAAGATCCGACTGAGGTTGATCCTTCCAAACTTAAAGATGTGGGTGTGTGGGGTACTGTACAAGGCGGAAGAGTGTTTGATGTTAAAGAAATTTAGTTTAAAGATATCTTAGCCAAAGATAGCTAATCATGAATATGAGTAAAAGTGAGTCTCTGCCGGTGACTATAATTGGCGGCTATCTCGGCAGCGGTAAAACCACCCTGATTAACCGTTTGCTTAACAGCGCAGATGGCCGCAGGTACGCAGTGCTGGTCAATGACTTCGGCGAGCTTGCAATAGACGCGCAGCTTATTGAATCGCAGGACGGTAATGTCATTAGTTTGAGTGGTGGCTGTGTCTGCTGCAGCTATGGTAATGATCTGACCAGTGCGCTGATGCAACTCGACACAGGCGTGCTTGATCAGGTTGTGATTGAAGCCAGCGGTGTGGCATTGCCAGGTTCCATTGCGGCATCGCTGTCATTGTTACAGGGTTTTGTTACCAGTTCCGTTATTGTTCTGGTTGATAGCAGTACAATAGAAACACAGGCAAATGATAAGTATCTGGCCGATACTATTGAGAGGCAATTGACGTCTGCGGACATTATTGCGGTTAACAAATGCGATCTGGCAGATCAGGAACAGTTATCTCGAATAGACTTGCGGATGAAAGAAGCCTATCCATCCGCTCGACTAATCTCTGTTAGCCACGCTGATTATCCATTGGATCTGTTTGTTATGAACACACCGCAAACAGGTGTTAAACACTTTATCAACGATAACGCTGTAGAAACCTTTCATGCATCGATGTACACCTCGTTTGTATTGGATCTGCCCGCTGAATACGATTTGCAGGAATTAATTCGTGTACTAACCGACAATGCCATGGGTTTGTTGCGGGCAAAGGGTTTTGTTAAAGACATGAGTGGAGTGATGCAAACATTGCAGATTGTTGGTACAAGGTCGACAGTGCAACGAGCACCAGATAACGCAGCTGCAGGATTAGTCTGTATCGGTTTATCTGCTGAATGTTCAGAGCAAAAGGTTAAATCTGTACTTAATCTGTAAGCAAGGTTAATGGATAGTTTTTGCTCTGTTTAGGCCTGCAAGCCTTATTAACGCTGCGTTTTCCGTCGAAAAGCAAAATCTATCTTTCTTGTTTTGGACGCAGTCTAAATCAATAGTTGCCAGGTTTTTCGCCGTTTCGCTGATTGTTGTTAGAACTTTGTTATTTTTCTTTAACTGTTTCGTGCCTTTTCAAACTACTCCGCAGTGTCTAATCGAAGGCGTGCTAAGTACTTTAGTGCACAGTTTGCCCTTAACAACTTGGAGATTAGATATATGAACGAAAATGAAAATCTTATGGCCAGTTTTGTTATGGTCAGCCTTTTATCCACTCTGATGGTCGTTGGCCTTGTTGCCGTAGTCATCGTTTCATAGCACCCTCCCATGCTATAGAAAATTGTTGTCTCACCCCGTGCCATATCACAATGGCATCTGAAAAGCGCAGGACACTGATGTCCTGCGTTTTTTTTTGAACGGTTTGTACAGTTTAAAACTCGGTTGAAAGATATTTGTTAACTGCCATGAGTTTACAGCTTCGGCATCCCTGAACATTTTTGTTTTTGGTGAAGCGTATTTAGAATAAATGTGCTGATTGAGAACTGAAATTAAAACTTGCCTTTTGACCTACAGTGACTGCTACTTTTTCTGGCGAGGCGAACCGAAATGGTGTGCCATTATCGGTCGTAAGTTCAAGTACAGACTCTGTTCCCAGTTGCTCAACCAGTGTAACTGTACCGATCAGTGGTCCGTTGCTGTCGAGTACCATGTGTTGTGGGCGAATGCCCAGTCTTACCTGCGAACCATTATTTTTTGATCCTGATACCAGTCGGACACCATCAATATCAAATCCTTCTCCACTGAATTGTCCGAAATTACCGTCAGTGTTTGAAAGAACGCCTTCGAAGAAATTCATTTTAGGTGAGCCCAGAAAACCTGCGACAAATTCGTTAGCCGGGTTGTCGAACAAATCCATTGGTGCTCCCACCTGCATAACTTCTCCGTCTTTAAGTACAACGATTTTATCGGCCAGTGTCATCGCTTCAACCTGATCGTGGGTCACATAGATGGTTGTTGCTTCTAGTTGTCTGTGCAGCTTTGCGATCTCTACGCGTGTGTCGTGTCGAAGGGCTGCATCAAGGTTGGATAATGGTTCGTCAAATAAAAAGACATCCGGGTTGCGTACAATCGCGCGGCCTATAGCAACGCGCTGGCGCTGACCACCGGATAGTGCTGCAGGACGTCGATCAAGCAGGTGTTCCATTTGCAGAATTTTAGCTGCGGCTTCTACTCGTTCGCGAATTTCTTTTTTGCTCTTACCCTCAAGGTCCAGCGAAAACGCCATATTGTGGAATACCGTCATGTGCGGGTAGAGTGCGTAGGACTGGAACACCATGGCGATGCCGCGTTTGGATGGTGGCAGATCGGTGACCGTACGATCCGCTATTTGTATGTCACCGCTGGATAAATTTTCCAAACCGGAAATCAAGCGCAGTAAGGTAGATTTGCCACAACCTGAGGGGCCGACAAATACTACGAATTCGCCATTGTTAATGTGCAAATCAACATCGCGAATGACATGAACTTTACCGAACGACTTGTTGACCCCCTGAAGTACAACCTCAGCCATCTAGATATCCTCAAAAGTCGCAGTCAATGATTCAAAGTCAAAGCTGCAGCGAAGTGTCTGTTGTGGAGATTTCCGATCAAACACAATCTGTGCGGCACTACCCGTGAGTTCACTCATGTTATTGGCCTGCATGAACGCCGGTTGGTTTTTACGCCAGCTCAGAAAGTCTGCAAATTGGTTGTAGACGGATTCTTTTTTTTCTACTTCGTCGAGTGCTGCTCGCATAAAATGCTGTTCAGCAATTGGAAGCCATGTGCTATTGGCTTTTGAAAAGCCACCATTGGGTGCATCAGCCTCCCAAACCATCGGCGTTCGGCAGGTGTCTCGGCCGAGAAATGTCGGGGCAAACTCAATACCCCATGGATCCTGCATTTGGTCTGTGGGTATATCGCGTACGTCTTGCAGGGCCAGCTCTTCACCCTGGTAGATACAGCTTGAACCGATTAAACAGGTTTCCAGTTTAAGTAACAGTAATTGAAGTGCAGGTTGCTGATCTGAGGATAACCCCAATGGTTCCAGCTGCCTTGTAGCGCTGCGTGGCACATCGTGATTGGAGAATGCAAAACTTAATCGACCTGTGCCGTTGAATGCTGCAACAGCATCTGTGATCGCGGTTTTTAAACCGTCGACATCAAGTCCCTCCCACTTTAACAGGTTGAAATTATAGGTTGCGTGCAGTCGCCCGGGTGCGGTGAAGGATTGACTTGCTTTTATAGGATCATCACCGTGCAGCTCACCCATTAAGTAGCGATTGTCATAGTTGTCTGCAACGGATCTGAATGACTCGCTGAAGGACTGAATGGATGGCTGATTCAGTTGTGCGCTGTCGTGTAGTTGCCGGAAAAAAGGTTGCTGCTGTTGTGGCAACTCACCTGGAACAAAGTCGGGATTGGCGACATTGTTTTTATATGGAGCGTTGTCGGCGTTAATTGTGTGTACCGCATCCAGTCTAAAGCCGTCTACTCCGCGATCAAACCAAAAGCGTGCAACATCCATCATTGCCTCGCGTACTTCCGGGTTGGCATGATTCAGGTTTGGCTGGCTGCTGAGAAAATTGTGCAGATAGTATTGTTGTCGACGCGGCTCCCAGGTCCATGCCGGGCCACCGAAAAAAGATAACCAGTTGGTGGGTGGGCTGCCGTCTGCCATTGGTTCAACCCAATGAAACCAGTCTGCTTTATCGTTATCGCGGGACTGGCGGCTCTCTGCAAACCAGTGGTGCTGATCAGAACAATGTGCCGGCACAATATCGACCATGATCTTTAAACCGAGCTCATGAGCTCTTGCCAGTAGCTGATCAAAGTCGTCGAGCGTTCCATATTCAGGATTAACATCGCAGTAGTCTGAAACATCATAGCCAAAGTCTTTTTGCGGGCTCTTGAAAAAAGGGCTGATCCAGATTGCATCAACACCGAGATTGGCAATGTACTCAAGCCGCATGGTGATACCTGGCAGATCACCGATGCCATCATCGTTTGAATCCTGATAGGAGCGCGGGTAGATTTGATAAATTACCGCAGTTTCCCACCAGTGCAGCGCGTCTTCCATTGGCTTACCCTCCCTTGACCGAGCCCGCCAGCAGGCCTCGAATAAAGTAGCGTTGCATTGAGAGAAAAATGATGACCGGAACAATCATGGAAATAACGGCGGATGCATTGAGTAGATGCAGCTGATCCTTAAACGTGCCCAGCTGTTTTTGCAAACGAATAGGAAACACCAGATCAGAGGAGTCAGCCGGGCCAATATATAGAGCGACAATAAGATCGTTCCACACCCACAGAAATTGAAAAATACTGAAAGATGCCAGTGCCGGTACCGAGAGTGGGATGATCATGCGGGTAAAAATCTGCAGATGGCTGGCACCGTCAACACGGGCACTCTCCAGTAGCTCTTTGGGTAGCCCGACAATGTAGTTGCGCAGCAGATAGATGGCCAGTGGCAGACCGAATGCTGTGTGCGTTACCCATAAACTTGCAAATGATTTCGATGCAA
The DNA here is from genome assembly GCA_964388065.1 of uncultured Granulosicoccaceae bacterium. Classification (GTDB taxonomy): domain Bacteria; phylum Pseudomonadota; class Gammaproteobacteria; order Granulosicoccales; family Granulosicoccaceae. The sequence goes on along the minus strand of CAYLZS010000216.1, from coordinate 28,613 downwards.
CCTGACAGGTTCTGGTTGCCTCACAATCGGTCATCCATGCGTTGAGTGATGTAGCCCATGATGCAATGCCGCTGAAGCCCTGCAGCACTGGTAAAAATGCGAGTTGAGTTGGTACGACCATCAATGACACTACCAGCACAAACAGCCAGTCACGTCCTGGGAACCGCATCCATGCAAAGGCGTAGGCTGCGAAGGCGGCAATAGTGATTGGAATAATGGTGGCCGGTATGGTCACAATAAATGAAGAGATCAGGGCGTTCGGTACATTTTTGTTTTCAAACAAAACCTCCACATAGGCATCTGTGCCGAATACCGGATCCTGATCGATGAAGATATCGAGGTTTTTAGGTTTGGGTGCAGTGGCTTCGGGGAAGGTCCAGGTAAAATCACCGTTGGACTGAAATACAAACTCACCACCTCGTACATCCATTACTTCACCGGCAAAAATCAACTGGCGGATCAGTTTGGTTTTGCCTTCTCTATCAGGGTCGGGTACGCGGCCTTTGAATAGAATTGATTTTGCATTGCCTGACACTTTATAGCTTTCGCGATCACCGTTGAGCCGTTCAAATATATTTCCGCTCATGGTGACAAAAGGATCTTTGTTGTTTTTGTCGTGGGTGCCAAAGCGGTGGCCGAGTTCCGTCGGGGTGAAAGCCGTCCAGAAACCGGAGGTTTTTGATGCGGTTTCAGAGCGCAGCGATGTAGTGACCAGTGCGATGAACGGCACTACCCAGATGAATACGATCAGTGCTAAAACAATGTGTTTAAATGTACGAGTCATTAGTGACCAAGTTCTTTTTGTTCACGTCGAATGCGTCGAGCGTTGAAGATCATGTTGGGTATAACAGTAACCATTAGCATTACAGCGATTGCTGCAAAAAGATTTTCAACATTGTCACCACCAACCGACCAGTTGTTTCGGGCATTTTCCATCATGGTGGCAAGCAGGAGTTTGTCATCGTCGTTGGCCGACAGCGCATAGGGTATATCGAACATCTTTAATACCAGTATGACAAGCGTTGTCCAGACGACTACAACAGTTGAATAAATCTGTGGCAGCTTTATGCGAAAAAACAGCTGGAACGGGTTTGCGCCGTCTATCTTTGCGGCTTCGATTGTGTCTTCAGATACACCGCGCAGGGCAGCTGAAAAAATCACCATCGCAAAGCCTGTCTGTACCCAGACCAGTATCCACATTAAAAAGAAATTGCCCCAGAACTTTAAACTGTATAAAGGTTCGTTGTATGCCGCGGTATGTCCCAGCAATGATTTTAATAAACCGATCTGGTAAGACGGTGTTAATCCATTGATTGCCTCCTGAGGCTGGATGCCTCCACCGGCAAATATATTGCGCCATATAACAGCTGCCCCTACAAAAGAGATAGCCATCGGTACAAAAATCAGGGTTTTGGCAACAATTCCCCAGCGTGTTGAATCTGCCAGTACTGCGATTAACAAACCTAAAGATATGCAAACAGCTGGTACCAGCACCAGCCACATAACACTGTTGCGCATGGCAAAGCGAAATTGTGCATAACCGAGTGCTGAGGAATCCCATATGAAAGCGTAGTTACGTATGGTTCTGGTGCCGTCTGCTTCCTGGAACGATAAGCTGAGCGTTGAAAACGCCGGTATAAAAAGGAAAAGCAGCAACAGCACAATCGCCGGACCAATAAAAATCCATGGCTGTATCGCCTCGAGGATAGTCGCTTCCCGACCTGAAGAACCTTTGGATGAGTATCGAGCCAGTCCCCGGTTGAGCCAGTTGGTGAGCCAGAAATAAAGAAAGGAAAGGCCAAGTGCTATAAAGATTGATCGAATCGCAAAACCGATTTTTGCAAAGCGTTGCTCTGAGTCAAAGACTGAAAATGACCAGTTGCGTGCTTCGTGAATCCAGCTGCCGAACTGAGCCATCCAGTCATCTATTGGAGACGAAACAATAAAAGCCAGAACACCGGTTATCGGTAAAACAAAGATGATAGTCAGTGCGATGGCCAGACCATTGCCTGCAATGACTGGCCTGAGTGAACTCATCTGGTTTCCGGAGGTAGAGATCAAGACAAGGAAAAGGCGCGCAAAGTTTGCGCGCCTTTAATGGAGAGAGACTCGAGTAAGATCGAGTCTGCTGTGCATACTACTTAATTGCGTCCCATGCTGACTGAATGTTGTCAGCGGTGGTTTTGGCATCCTGACCATTGGCAAACGCAGTCATTTCAGACCAGAACGCACCCGCGCCGATTGCACCAGGCATAAGGTCTGATGCGTCAAAGCGGAATGTAGTAGCGCTTGACAGAATCTCGCCTTGCTTGCGCAGAGCAGGGGTAGCGTAGGCACTGAGGTCTGCACTTTTGTGCGCAGTCAGGAATGTGCCTTGCTGCATCCACGCTTCATGTGCAGAAGCTTCTTTCATAAACTCAAAGAATGCACGTGTCGCAGGGCTGTCTTTGGTCATGGTCCAAAGGGTACCGGCACCCAGTACCGGATTACCCAGGTCAGAATCTTCGTAAGGCGGGAAGTAGAAGAAGTCTGCTTCGCCGTTCGCAACTTCTTCACCTTTGTTCGGGAAGAAAGCAGGAATGAACGATGCCTGGCGGTGCATCATGCATGATGCCGGGCTTGAGAACAGACCTTTTGGCGCATCACCGAAGAACGTGGTTGCAACTGAAGAAGCACCACCGGCGACGTAGTCGTCATTGCGAGAGAACTTGCCGTACACTTCCATCGCGTTCAGAACTTCGGGGCTGTTGAATGGCAGATCATTTGATACCCAGCGATCGTAGTTTTCAGGTGATGTGGTGCGAAGCATCAGATCTTCCATCCAGTCTGTTGCCGTCCAGCCGGTGGCATTGCCGGATTCCACGCCAATACACCAGGGCGTGTTGCCGTCGTCGACCATTTGATCGGAGAGTGCGATCAATCCTTCCATGGTATCGGGAATTTCATAGCCATTGTCTTCAAACTGCTCAGGTGAATACCAGACAAGCGACTTCAGATCCATTTTGAACGGGAAGCCGTAGAAGTCTTCTTTGCCGTCTTTATCGGCGTAGGTACCCAGTGCCACCCAGGACGGGCCTGCACCGTAGTTTTCTGCCATCCAGTCAGCAGACTCCTGACCGATGGGTGTCAGGTGACCTTCTTTTGCCATATCGGCGGCCAGACCCGGCTGCGGGAAAATGGCAATGTTAGGTGCGTTGTTGGAACGCAGATCGGCCACGATGAGTGCTGCAAAGTCACGTGATCCGGAGTATTTCACTACTGCACCGGTTGCCTTTTCAAAGCAGCTGACGGTGCCGGTGAGCATTTCTTCGTCCTTGCCCTCCATTGACCCCATGATGGTGATGACTTCACCCTCGAATTTTCCCAGGTCGCCAAGCTCGGACGGCGTATCGCAGACATCGGCGTAGGCACCACCGGCAAAACCGAGACCACCCAAAAGCAGGGCGCTGCGTAGTAATTGAGATTTCATACTGATTTTTCCTCCTGACGGAAATTTTGGAGATTTCTGTGCTTTTTAATGCTTCAGAATAAACACACTCCAATATTATCGCAACGCGAGCAGGTGTTTTCTGTTGTGTTTGCGCAATTCGTCGGGCCTGAGACGTCAATACCGGGTTCGTACCCGGCCGGATGCTATTCTGGTGTCAGCTGAAAAATGTGTAAGGCCAGCTTTTGATCGAGCACTGGCAGTAAATCAGCTATTGTGATTCGGTCTTATTGGCGAGACAATCTGGCCATTGGCCGCGCTTTCGACAGGACAGGCTGGCCACTACCGCAACCCACCAATCCCGACAAGTACTATGAACACTGATCTCTCTGAAATTCTTGATCTTGATGTCTACCCGATAGACGATCAACTGTTTGGCCGGCAATGTAGCCAGACATTAACGGAGGAGGGTTTGCTTGTCTTGCCGGGCTTTGTAAGAACTGCGGCAGTAGAGCAAATAAAAGCCGAGGGTAAAACAATCCAGCCGGATGCCTACTACACACAGAGTAGCCACAACGTATACCTTGCACCGGTTGATAAAAAATACCCTGATGCCCACTGCAGAAATCGGTTGGTGGAATCAACTAAAGGGTGCGTTACCACAGATCAAATACCTGAAGAATCGTTACTTCACAAACTCTATGGCGCTGAGACTTTTAAGAGTTTTTTGTGTGAGGTGCTGGGGGAAAGCGGTTTGTATGAATACGCCGATCAGCTGTCATCAATAAACATGCACTATGCATCCGAGGGACAGGAGCTTGGCTGGCACTTCGACAATTCGTCGTTTGCGATCACACTGCTGATTCAAAAGCCTGCGGGTGGTGGTGAGTTTCAGTATGTAAAAAATGTTCGCGATGCAGATGCCGGGGACATGAATTTTGAACAAACCGAGGCAATTTTAAGTGGTGACTATCCGGTTCAGTCTCTGACGATGGACCCCGGGACTCTGGTGTTATTCAGAGGCAGAAATTCCATGCATCGGGTAACTCCTGTCACAGGAGATACCACCCGTATGCTGGTGGTACTGGCTTACAACTCGGAGCCGGGTATTGCTTTGTCGGAATCTGCCAGTAACACTTTTTATGGCAGGTACCTTCCGAACCAGGAGTCGGTCGTAGTTCAATAACCGAAGTGCCGGAGGATTAATTATCCGGTTCCAGTAGCTTAATAATCTCCAGGTTGCCCGAGTCTTTTGCCAACTGAAAGACAGAGTAACCCTCATGGTTTTCTGTGCGTTTGTTGGCGCCATTTTCAATTAGTACTTTCGCAGATGCTAATCTGCCAGCGGGATCTTTATCCTTGTCAGTATGTATGGAGTGTACCGCCCAGAACAATGGGGTAGATTCAAAACTACTGCATCTTTTTTCTATTTCTGCGCCGTGATGAATTAGCGCTTCGGCAATCTCCGACAGACCCATATAGCAACTCCAGTGTAGCGCTGTGGAGCCATGCACAGAAGTTGCGTGTATGTCTGCACCTGCATCAATTAGAACCTTTGCCACACTCGCGGCACCCAGAGAGGCTGCACCTATTAGCGGGGTTTCTGAATCTTCACTGCCATTGATTAATGCACCATACTTAATCAGCGTTTTGGCTAATTGAGCTTCTGTGTCGTTAGTAAGTAATTTATAAAAAATGCAGTCTGATATGTAGTGTAGCGGGTCACTTTTAACTTCCGTGTTACTTTCCCACTGAATTTTTTTGTTTGCCAGATTCGGGTTGAGAGTCAGAAGCCTGTCGAGCTCTGCTAAATCACCTGATTCGATGGCGGTTTTGATTGAGTCCATCTAATTTTCTGCCATGCTTTGAGTTGGTGGATTGAGAATGGTTTTGTCGCGATACTAATGTACCTGATCTGGTAGTACGATAATTCAGGTGTCTGCCAGGTATTTGTAATAAGCTCGGGGTAGTATCCGAAAAAGAAATGCATTAAGTATTGAGGATTAAGTGATGCGCCACGTTTTCGATTTTATGCATGATCTTAGCTGGGATCAGGTACCCGAAGAAATTCAAACAGCCACACGCATTGCATTGCTGGACTTACTGGGTGTTGCGGCAAGCGGCACCGCAACACAGTTGTCGAAGGTTATTCGCAGCCATGCTGTTAATCATTTCGGCGCAGGCCAGACTGGTCACAGCAGCAGAATGCTGTTTGATGGCAGGCGTTGCAGTATACCGGGTGCCGCACTTGCAGGCGGCATGTTGATTGACTCGGTGGATGCGCATGATGGATCCAAGCCCACTAAAGGACATGTCGGTTGCGGCACGTTGCCTGCGGCACTTGCCTTCTCTGAAGTTAAGCCTTCAACTACCGAAGCAGAGTTGCTCACCAGGATTTTAGTTGGTTATGAAATTGGTACCAGAGCGGGGATCGCACTACATGAAACTGCCTGTGATTATCATACCTCCGGTGCATGGATAGCACTTGCTGCTGCGGCTATAGGTTCTCGCAGTCTCGGTCTGACTTTGCAACAGACTCGCGAGGCTGTAGGCATAGCAGAGTATCACGGCCCGCGTAGTCAAATGATGCGCTGTATCGATCACCCGACCATGCTCAAAGATGGCTCCGGCTGGGGATCAATGGCTGGTTGCTCTGCAGCGCTGCTCGCGCAGGATGGTTTTACCGGCGCACCGGCGCTCACTATAGAAAGTGATGATGTTAAAGATATCTGGTCTGATCTTGGCGCACGCTGGATGGTGTGTGAACAATATGTAAAGGCCTACCCGGTTTGTCGCTGGGCACAACCTGCAATCGCCGGAGTTATCGGTATTAAAGAAAAGCGTTCATTTGAAGCTGAAGAAGTAAAAAAGGTAGAGATTGGTACTTTTCATGAGTCGAAGCGACTTGCCGTCGCATCCCCTGAGACTACCGAACAGGCACAATACAGTTTGCCGTTTCCGACCGCGGCTGCCATTGTGCACAATGATGTGTCGCTTGAACATATCGATGGATCGGGTTTAACAGATGAGTCCGTTTTGCGTATAAGTGAATTGATCGAACTCACCGAAGTCGATGAGTATAACGAGTGCTTCCCACAACTGCGGAAAAGCCATGTGGTGATTGAGCTACACGATGGCAGTGTGCTCGAAAGTGGCACTGTAGAAGCGGCGGGTGATCCCGAGATGCCGTTTACCACTGAATTAATAGAACAAAAGTTTATGCGCTTTGCGAGCAAGCCATTGGGTGAAGAAGCCGCTGCGGCGCTTAAAGCGCGTGTGTTGTCACTCGGTGTGGACAATAGTCTTAACACCTTTAGTGAGTTGGTATACCGGCCTGCGAATTAACACCCTGGCTGGGAACCAGAGGGTATGGATTTCAGGTGCGAAACTATGACAGTGCAGGCACCCCGTAAATACCAATGATATAAACTCTTGCGCTGCCTCGGAATGGCCCGACACGTGATACCAGATTAAACGGTTAGAGTAATGAAGAGCCTTGCTTTCGATTCGAGTACTACTATTATCAAGGTTGAGTAGTATTAGAATTGTATAGGGTAAGGGAATGCGCGAAATTTTTTGTGTGTTAGTTGTAGCAGGGCTGAGTTCCTGCGATTCTTCCGGCGGCGATAACGGTGGTGTGGCGGCGGCCGCGAATGCAACGATATGTGGTGCAGAGTTGAGTCGCTTTATCAAAGTCGTAGTCTCAGATATTAGCGATGGCATTACGTCATTCGACGCGTTTCGCATTAATGAAGATGGTTTACTGTCACACGCGACATGGCAACGAAACGGAACTCCTGTAGTATCTTCAGGTCGAGCAATTTTAGGGATCGAAGCTTATAACAGGACATTGATTGCTGCATCAGAGTTATCTCTTCAAAATCCACCACAAGACGGAACAGTTCTCGCGCAACCTGGTGGTGTATCTTACCAGGTGTCAGTAGTGTCACCTGATTCTACTGAGTACCAACAGGGATCTCTGGGTGCGGAAACACTGTTGCCTTTAATCAATCAATGGCGTGCGTCATCCACCCTGAGTAGCATTGGTGGCCAGCACTACTGGAACTTGCAGATCGGTGGGACAGACATCGAAGAATTAGATGTCGAAGAATTGGGTTGCGAACACCCGGTCAGCCAGGCACTGACGAACGGCGTCGCCAGCGACGAAATACTTTTGCCGGCACCAGAAGCTCTAACGACATTCCTGGATGATATTGCGATACGCTCTCAATTTAGAGCCAGCACACCAATTGGACGAATATCTTTTGGAACGGTGCCTCGGCCGTAGACTTTAATCGAAGTAAGACGCCATTGAAGCGGGCGTTCATTTCTATACTGGTTGTTTTGCAGTCAGCGCCCAGATACCAGCAAGTGTTAACAGACTTCCTCCGCAAATATTGAAACGTCGCTGAGCTTCCGGCGATAGTAAAAGTCTGCGCGCATTGACAGCGAATATTGCATATAGCGCGGCATTGAGAGTTGCCAGTAATACAAATGTGGCAGAAAGTATCCAGAGTTGTGGTCCGGTGGGTATTGATGCATCGATAAACTGCGGGAGGAAGGCGACAAAAAATACTATTCCTTTAGGGTTCAGAGCGGTGATCAGCCATGTATTTGCAAACAGCTTCCAGCGGGAATCCAGTGCACTGGCGCTTTCCACAGTCAGAGGTTTGGTACCGGATAAAAATAATTTAATGCCCAGATAAATCAGATACAAGCCACCAACCCATTTTACCACGGTAAACAACCATGCAGAGGTGGCGAGTACTGCACCAAGCCCCAGGAGCGATAGTGCAAGGGCTGTGGTATCGCCAAGTGCCACTGCAAGGACCAATGGAATATTGGCGCGACTGCCATGTGTCACGGAATAGCTGATTACCGTCAGTATCGTGGGGCCTGGTATGATAAGCAGAATGCAGGATGCCAGAGCAAAAGCTGCCCAAATTTCTATTGCCATGTTCTTGTTACTGCTTGTGTTGTATTACGTTGCACCAGCGTTTTCCAGCACCGCAGCAACAGCCTCTGTGACTCCCGCATTTGCCGGATGTGCGCTTGTTGTAAGTAAGCCCAAAGGTTTGCTGCCACCGTATATATTTGCCAACGAATTAACATCAGCACCTGCCTCTATAAGGCATTCAGCTATTTGCACTGCATTCAATGGTGTTACCTGTCGGTAGGACTCCACGCCATTGGCACCGAGATAGTGAAGCAGCGTTGCGCGGTGACCGTACTGAGATTGTTGGCGGATAAGTGCAGGTGTTGTTGCCAGTGTTTCTGAAAGTTCATTGAGATCACCTGCCAGCATGGCATCGATGCAATTTTCAAATGGCAAATCAAGCTGAACATTACCCTGGGCTTCTACGGCGTTCCAGTCTTTATAACCATGTTCACTGGCTATGGTTTGCTGCGCCATGGCTAAATTCAATTCACCATTCATGACTTCTTCTCTGGATTTTCCAATCAACTGTTTGCACCAACAACACAGGTGAAAGCAAACTGCGCTGTTTCCTGCCTTGTGTGCTTCAACAATTGACTCCGCCTGAAGGCCCAGAAACTCCATAATGCGGACAGTGCGCTTGTCGGTACGCAGTGTTGTCTGATGCAGCTGCTGAAGCGCTTTTACGGTGCTGTCTATGTAGACTTCGGTCATGGGATTTCGCAGGATCAGATCTCACAGGGATTATTTCCCAGGGATTATTTCACGGGGATTATACAGTGCTGTCAGTTGTTATTTATGCCGGTTTCAAGCACCATCCGCGCTTATGTCATCTCGAAAATATACTTACGCAATCTTCGGTGTCTTTTTTGTTGAATCCGGTGTCCTTGGTACCTGGATACCGAGAATTCCGGATATAAAGGAAAAGCTCGGATTAAGCGATGGAGAGCTTGGTTTAAGCTTGCTTTCAATGCCTCTGGGTACCTTGATTGGTCTGTTTGTCGCGGCGAAAATAATTGAGCACCTCGGTGGGCTGCGACGTGCCTGTCAGGTATTTTTACCTCTGTGGGCGTTGTCATTTATTTTTCCGGCACTGGCAACCGCTCAGTGGGCTTTTTCGGGTTTTCTATTTATCAGTGGCCTGACGATCGGGCTGGTCGAAGTCGCCATGAATACCGAGGCTGACAGGATAGAGCGACACTACGGTAAAAAAATTATGTCGCGTTGTCACGGGTTCTGGAGCCTTGGATCAATGGCAGGTGCTGTGCTAGGTGGAGTGGTAGCGCAACTGGGAGTCGGTGTTGAAATTCATTTTATTGTCATTATGCCGTTGTTGGCGCTGGCGGGGATTTATGTTTCATCGCAGTTGCCACAGATTGCCGGTGAGCCAGTGCAACAGGAAGGGGGCGGGTCGATCATCCGCCTGCCGTCAAAAGCCATTGTGCTGCTATGCGTATTGCCAATTGGAATTATGCTGGTGGAAGGTGCATTCATTGACTGGTCTGCAGTCTTTATGCGCTCTATTCTCGAGGCCTCGCCGTTGTTGATCAGTATAACTTATTCGTTTTTTTCTATTGTTATGGCGGCTGTGAGATTGTGGGGTGACAACATCAGGGAACGATTTTCGGAACAGTTGATCGTACAGGTTTCAGGTCTGGCGGCAGCTGCCGGAATCGCTTTGTTTTCGCTGGCGCCCAACACAATCGTGGCATTTGCAGGTGCTGCCTTAAGCGGTATGGGAGTCGCCATTGTCTATCCGCTGGCAGTTACTGCAGCTGCTGGTCGTCCGACCGGTGGTTCGGGAAGAACACCTGCAGATAATGTTGCCGCTGTTACGATGATTTCTTTTTCGGCGTTTCTGGTGGCACCTCCGGTGATTGGATTTTTATCTGAATTGTTTGGCTTGCGAATCGCTTTACTTACGCTTGCGCCGCTGGCGTTGGGTACTTTCTTTTTATCGTCCGAGATCAGGCCGGTGCAGGCTGACCTGAAACGATCCTGAGATCAAGCTTATCCATCCTACGTTTCTCGTTGTTATCTATCAAACAACGCGTTTCTGGATGTCCATTAGATAAGGATGATCAGTTAGCGATTAATTTAGCCCGAGCACTAAAGCCTATGAAAGTCAGTTCAATTACACCCATTCTCAATGTCTCAAATATAACCGCAAGTTTTAAGTGGTTTGAGTCACTCGGCTGGACGATCGGATTCGAATGGGGAGATCCTGTCGGGTTTGGATCTGTCTGTAATGGAGAGGGAGAGATATTTCTTTGTCAGGATGGTCAGGGCGGGCGTGGCAAGGGTTCTAACACATCCACATTTGGTAACGGTGAGAGTGGCGACAAAGGTGTCTGGATGTCGCTTTGGGTAGACAATCTGGACGATGTGCATCAGATGTGTCAGAAAGCGGGAATAGAAATTACCTTTCCGCCAACCGATATGCCCTGGAATGTCCGTGAGATGCATATTCGTCATCCGGATGGCCATGTTTTTAGGCTGAGCAGGGGCCTTTAAATGTTGTTTTGTTAATTCTACAGGTCAGGTGGTGCGGGGCGCAGGTATACTCAAGCGACCAATTTATGAACAAGTTCGAAAACAATGAGTAAGACAGTTGTTGTGCTGAATGGTCCGAATCTCAACTTACTGGGTAAGCGTGAGCCGGAAATATATGGCTACGCCACTCTTGAAGATGTGGAGCGAGACTGTAACCAGCTGGCTAAAGAATTCAGTTTATCTACCCGCTTTCAACAATCTAATCATGAAGGCCAGCTGATCGATTGGATACACGCAGCGCGCGAAGATGCTGCGGGTATTGTGATCAACCCGGGTGCTTACAGTCATACATCTATCGGCATTCTCGATGCGTTGCAGGCATTTGCAGGACCTGTGCTGGAAGTGCATATTTCAAACATTCACAAGCGTGAAAGTTTCCGCCATCACTCCTATGTGTCTCAACGTGCAGAAGGCGTTATAGCGGGGTTTGGTATTGATGGCTACTCCATGGCAATACGTCGCATGGGTACTTTGCTAAAAGACACCTGAGGTGACAGGCTCTGCGGTAAGTGATCAATTTAACCTTGGTAGTCACACCAGGGAAATTTCAACCACCTCTGAGCGCACTCAACACTGGTTTAATCTCGGGTTGAACTGGTGTTATGGATTTAATCAGGAAGAAGGAGTTAAGTGCTTTTTAAAAGCGCTTGAGTATGATCATGAGTGCCCGATGGCACACTGGGGTGTGGCATATGCTGCGGGGCCTTTTTACAACTATGCGTGGTGTGATTTCAGTGCTGGCGAAGCCACCGCAACCACAAAGCTTTGCTACGATCACGTGCAAAGGGCCAGAGCCTGTTCCACCCAGGCGACTGATCTTGAAAATCTGCTGGTTGATGCGTTAGCGCAAAGATTTCAAAAAGAACACCCGGTACCTCAGCAAGAGTTTAACCGCTGGGACGATGCATACGCCAATGCCATGCGTGATGTATATCGAGCTTATAGTGATGATCACGATGTGATGGCACTGTTTGCGGAGGCAATGATAACGCGTACCCCGTGGAAGCTATGGGATGTTGCGCGTGGTGTACCGCCTGCCGGTGCAGATACTTTTGAAGCGCTTGAAATTGTTGAACGCTCTATTACTATCAACGAAGCAGCGGGCAGACCGCCACACCCGGCAATACTGCACTTACATATTCATATTACTGAAATGTCTAATGAACCGGAGCGGGCGAAACGTTCGGCGGATTCCCTTGTCGATCTGTGTCCGGATGCCGGTCATATGAACCACATGCCGGGTCATGTCTATGTGTTGTGTGGTGACTATAAGAAAGCGAAACAAGTTAGTGAGAAAGCCATTGTCGCCGATGAGATGTACTTATCGTACGCAGGGCCGTACAACTTCTATACCACAGCACGATGTCATGATCTGCATCTGATGATGTATACCTGTATGTTTCTCGGGCAGTATCAACCGGCACTAAAGGCTGCAGAGCAAATGTGCGCGACGCTCTCTGAAGACGTGTTGCATAATTGTGGTCGCCCGCAGGTATTGCATACCATGGAAGGTTATTATTCAATGAAGATGCATGTGCTGGTGCGCTTTGGGCGGTGGCAGGAAATTATTGAGTCACCGCTGCCGCAGGATACCGAACTTTATTGCGTATCTACTGCGATGCATCACTATGCCAAAGGTGTGGCAAATTCAGCATTGAAAAACTTCAATGCTGCAGAGCGGCATCTGGGCTTATTCAACACTACAGTAGCGAGAATCCCTGACAGCAGAAAGTTCTTTAATAATTCGGCAGGTACCACACTTGGAATTGGTGAAAAAATGCTTGAAGGTGAACTCGAATATCACCAGGGTAACTATGAGCTTGCTTTTGACCATTTACGTGAAAGCGTACAACGCAATGACAGCCTCGAATACAATGAACCCTGGGCCTGGATGCATCCACCGCGTCATGCACTTGCCGCATTGTTAGCGGAACAGGGTCAACTGGATGAGGCAGAAGAAATTTATCGCACTGATCTTGGCTTGAACGATAAACTTTTTCGCTGTGCGCAGCACCCTGAGAACGTTTGGGCACTGCATGGGCTGGTTGAATGTTTGCAGCAACGCGACGATAAGACCGAACTTGGCTTGTATGCTGAAAAGTTAAACCGAGCGCTTGCACGGTCTGACGGCTCAGTGAGTTCTTCCTGTATGTGCCGATCGGTTAATCCATCCAGCTAACCGTAATGACTTTACAGGTTGGTTAATGCATAAAAGCTTAGCCAGCCTGTTAAAAGTGTAAATACAAGATATGAAAATGCCTTGTATAAAATATAGATCGGTTCAAGGTTTTCATCCGATCTGTATATTGCGGCAATTCCACAAATGGCAAGATGTGCGGGCAGAAACAAAGCGGCTGTTTGCCATGAAGAGTACAGATTCAAAGTTAGCACTGGTATCAATGCTGCCAGCAGAATTGCCAGAACCCCGGAAATGCCAAATAGTTTGGTCTCGCGACTAACCTTGCTTAGTACATACAGGTAAAAAAAAGCAGCAGCTCCCAGCTGCAGTGGAAAACCATGTTGGCGTAATGCTTGTGTGCTTTCCCAGCCGGGAATTATCAGCACCAAAAACGGAATCACAACAAGAACGAAAGACAAACCACCAGCAAAGTTCCAGGCGTCGCTGTCGGTCCAGGCTTCATTACGGCGAAGTCGTCGCTTTATCTTTCGCCAAAGTCTTCCCGTTACAGAACTGCGAGCGGAGCCGCGAGGTTTTTTTCCATAAATGTACTGGTAGATTTCCTGATTGCTTAGCGCAGGCATATCTTCAGTTTGGTGCTGTTTTTTGAAAACCATTTTTGGCCGGGATATATTTTCAGCAGGGAAAAGCGTCGTCAGATTTACTGACCGATTAGTCCTTGATCGATTGGAACTGACAGATGCTCGCGTGGAGTTAATCTAGAGAAGCATATTGACACTGTACTGAACCGGAACTGTCCGTCAATACGCCATGACAGTTTTTAACAGCAATATGACAGAGATGCCATCTTGACTGTGAGTCTGATGGCTTCGTCGCCGATGAAAATGTCAGTATGTGACGGACCAGTTTAGATTCGAAGCAGACAAACTATTCCAGACGGGTGACTGTTAATCGGAGTGAAGTGAATGCGGGTAATCCGGTAAACCGTTGCGTTTTATTTTTACACTTAAGTTTTCGGCAGCAGGTTATCAGGATCATAAAGCGGTTTATAACCAACCCCTTCAATCTTCACTGAATACTCTTCACCGAAATACTCCATAGTAAGCTCTCGACCCACCTGACAATAATCGTGCGGCAAATAGGCAAGCAGGATATTTTTGCCCACACTTGGACCATAGGCGATGCTCGTGATAAAGGAACGTCTTCCTTCGGAGTCAATCAGACAATTGCCTGTTGCCGGATCAATAATCGGGCTGGTACCCACCGGGTAGCGCGCAACACCGTTGGAGTCAATGTTATTGACCATGGTGAGTGTGCAGAGATAGGCGGGCTGGTGTTCGCGGTCGCGAATTTTAAGGTACGATTCTCTGCCATGAAAGTCAGCGTCCTTGACCTTTGGACGAGCGAGATCTGCTTCGACTAAATTGTACTCGGTTAGCAGGTCGGCATTTTGCAGGCGCAGGCTTTTTTCAAGGCGTCGGCTGTTGGCGTAAGTTTCCACACCAATCGGTGTGACACCAACGGAGGCCAGTGCATCCCACACGGTGAGTCCGTCTGCATAATTAAAATGTAGTTCCCACCCTTGTTCACCAACATATGAAATTCTGAATGCGGCAACCTTTACACCATTGATATCGATGGTTTTAACTGCCATGAACGGGAAGTTCTCAATGCTCAGGGAGTCGGGATTGTCTACTACTTTTTCAAGTGTTGTGCGGGCGTTGGGTCCCCACAAACCAAGACAGGCGAAGTCGGTAGTTTTATCTTGAATGGTGACATTGCCAAAGTTATGGTCGTGGCTGATTCGTTGCAGCCAGACAAGATCACGTGCACCGGAGTCACCACCGTCCATCACTCTGAAGTGATCATCTGCCATGCGTACCACCGTGAGATCTGCACGGACACCACCGGTGTGGTCAAGGAAGTGGGTATAAATTCCTTTACCTGCCGGTGTGTCACCGCCAACTTTGGCAACGCAAACGTATTCCATTAGTGCTTCAGCGTCGGGACCTGTGACATCAATGATGGCAAAGTGCGAAAGGTTTACCATGCCAACGTCTTCACTAAGTTGCAGATGCTCGGCATTTGACACCCGGTAGAAGTGGCGGTTGTCCCACTCGGCTTTTCGCTCAGGTACCTTGTTGCCAAACTTTTCTATCAGGTGTTCATTGTTTGCGTAACCATGTGCTCGTTCCCAGCCCGCGGCTTCCATAAAGTAGCCGCCCAATGCTGCTTCGCGTTCATAGAACGGGCTGCGGCGTATACCCCGGCCTTTGGTGTAGGGCTCGCGATTGTGTACTGCAGGGTTATAAATTTTGAATGCCGTTTCATAGCAGCGATCATGGATGTACTGTTCTTCCTGCTGAAACGGGTAGTAGCGTGCGACATCAATGCCGCTATGGTCGAGTTCTGTTTTGCCGTCGGTCATCCAGTCTGCGATAACTTTACCGGTACCCGGGCCATCTTTTACCCACACCGATACGGCATACCATAATCCTCGAACTCTGGCAGACTCACCAACGGATGGACCACCATCTGCAGTGACCTGCAGCAAACCGTTAAATGATCTTTTTTCATCAAAACCGAGCTCACCCAGTATTGGTGTCAGCTCAATTGCACGCTCCAGCGGTTCTATGATCTGATCCATTTCAAGATCACGCTGCGATGGCGACAAACGCGCTTCTTCTTTTTCTAAAAGATCACGCGGGTGACACATGCGTGGGTCTTTTTCTTCATAGTAGCCCCATTCAATCATGCCGCCTTCAGTGGTAGTCGGATCACCTGTGTCGCGCAGGTAGGCAGAGTTGCCCTGATCGCGCAGCAGCGGATAGCCAATATCTTTACCTGTGCCTTTAAATTTATCGTACGGTCCAAACCATAACAACGGATGATCGACTGGCATGACAGGCAGATCTTCACCGGCCATATTGGCAATCAGTCTTCCCCACAAACCGGCACATACAACAACATACTCTGCTTTTATTAAACCGCGGTGGGTTACAACGCCTGTTATTTTGCCGTTTTCTATTTTTAAACCGGTGGCCGGGGTATTGGCAAAGGTTTGCAGCTTGCCGGTTTTTTCAGCTTCTTCTGTGAGTTCACCGGTAACCACCTGCGAACGCGGTGTCACTAATCCTGCATCGGGATCCCACAGAGCACCCTGAATCAGGTGTTCCTCGAGTAGTGGCATTTTTTCTTTTGCCTCGGCAGCACTGATCATCCGTGCGTTGGTGCCGAAGGCTTTACCGGAGGCTACCTTGCGCTGCAACTCTGCCATGCGATCATCGTCGCCGACACGGGCAACTTCAAGGCCGCCGACCTTTTCATAGCGACCGCGCTTTTGATAAAAATCGATGCTGTACATGGTGGTATAGCAGGTCATTTGATCGTGAGCTGTGGCGTAGCAAAAATCAGAGGCGTGCGCAGTGGAGCCGATGTCTGTCGGGATGGCGGACTTGTCGATACCGACGATGTCATCCCAGCCACGCTCGATAAGATGGTGCGCTACAGAGGCGCCAACAATGCCACCCTGGCCGATGATGACGACTTTTGCACTAGCTGGGAATTTTGCCATGGAGTGACCTGATGAAACTGAAGCGGGATCTGCCTTATTGTAACGGTTGGCAGCCCGGGGTCTAGCGATGCATTTGTACTTTTCGTGCGGTTGCGCCGCTCGCTTTGCACAAGGCGACAGGTGCTAGTGAGCTGCTGCTAAATGTTTGCTGCAGGTGTGATCGGATCACTACCTGCTATAGTCCCCGCGATCACGCATATCACTCAGTTAGCAGCATGGCAGATACCATCGCCAAGCAATTTGTTGCAGGCTTCTGAACTCAGGTTGAGTCGAGTTTGCAGAATTTCCAGTGTGTCCGCACCAAGCGATGGAGGCGCTGTGTGATAGCGTGCAGGTGTTTCAGATAGTCGCACCGGGCAGGCGACGCCCGGTACCGTGCCGTGCTCCGGGTGCGGTAGTTCAATAGCGAGCTCCCTTGCTATCACCTGCGGGTCATTAAAGACGGCTTCGGTGTCATTGATGGGGCCGTACGGTACCTGTGCTTTATCGAGCTCTGCTGCCCAGTGCGCTGTTGTATTTGTTTTGGTCAGTGCTGCAAGCTCTGGTATCAGTTGCTCTCGGTTGGCAACGCGACTACTGTTACTAAGATACTTTTCGTCTACTCCCAGTGATTCGCTGCCGAGTACTTTGGTTAAACTGACAAATTGTCGGTCATTGCCCACAGCGATGATCAGGTGTCCGTCTGCAGTCGGGAAGACCTGATACGGGACGATGTTCGGGTGTGCATTGCCCATACGGGTTGGCGATGCGCCACTAACCAGATAATTCATCGCCTGATTGGCCATCGCTGCAACCGAAACATCCATCAGGCTCATGTCTATGTGTTGCCCTGTACCCGATTTTTCTCTGTGAGTGACTGCGGCAAGAATGGCAGTGCTTGCGTACAGACCGGTCATGATATCTGTCAGCGCGACACCGATTTTCATCGGCTCATCGCCCGGTGAATTCGGTGGTTGACCGGTAACGCTCATCAGCCCGCTCATGGCCTGAATAATAAAATCATAGCCTGCGCGATGCGCGTACGGGCCAGTCTGGCCGAAACCCGTAATGGAGCAATAAATCAGTCCAGGGTGCTCTTGTTTGAGCGAGTCGTAGTCGAGACCGTACTTTTTTAATCCACCGACTTTGTAGTTTTCAATTACAACGTCTGCCTGCATGATCAGCGCGTGCAGAATTTTTGCACCCTCGGTACTTGCGAAATCAAGGGCGAGTGATTTTTTATTCCGGTTTGCAGCACAAAAGTAGGCCGACAGACCTTCCGGTGGTTCTTTGTCCTGCACGAAGGGTGGGCCCCAGCTGCGAGTGTCATCGCCGGTTTTCGGATGCTCTACCTTGATTACGTCAGCGCCGAGATCGGCCAGTGTTTGCGAGGCCCAGGGCCCTGCCAGAATACGGGTCAGGTCCAGTACGGTGAGGTGGTCCAGCGCTGCCGGCTGCGCCATAAGAGCTCCGTGGTTTTCATCGGTAATCATCAGTATACTAACAGCTTTGGTATCAGCCGGGCGTCACCACACGGCTGCATTTAACCTCTCAAAAACCACAAGCCCGAGGCCACGTTTTGACCTACATCGTTAAAGAAGAATGCATTAAATGCAAACACATGGATTGCGTTGAGGTCTGTCCTGTTGATTGCTTTTACGAAGGCGAGAATATGCTCGTCATCCACCCCGATGAGTGCATTGACTGTGGTGTCTGCGAGCCTGAGTGTCCGGTTGAAGCAATCGTTGATGATACCGGTGATGACATTCAGTACTGGCTTGATCTGAATGCCAAATTTGCAGAGATCTGGCCCAATATCACCGAAGTGGGTGAGGTGCCGGCAGATGCTGAAGACTGGAAGGATGTTCCAAATAAGAAGGAACATTTTTCCGAGAAACCGGGTGGCAGCTAGCTTATAGGTTGTAGTGACATCAGTCGCTGGCTTGTTTTGTGTAATTCACTCAGTCTTGTACCAATGACAGCAGTCAGGTTGTTGTTGCCCTGTACAACTAAGTTAATGCTAGCTCTCCGTGATGCTTTCGCACGCTAGTGACTGTTCAGCCTGCAAAAGGCTGAATTTGCTTTCAGGTATATAAAGTAAAAATACTTCACTTATATTTAGTGAATTGAAACTGGCCCACCGGATTAGTACATTGAAGTCACGGATAGTAAGTGTGTAAGCAAAGCTTCGACTAGCGGTTTTCCAAAGTGCGAAGGTAGAGCAACAAGCGCTTGCAGGATGTAACACGTGAAAGGAAGTTCAGCCAAATGATAGCTCCTTACCAGCGTTTCACCACAGCTGTATTGCAACTGGTGCAGCCGTACTCGTCGACCGATGAAGCACCATTTGCCGATGTATGGCGTTTTCTTAAATCGCACCTGCCGCCAATTAAAAAAGCACTTGATAGTGAAGCGGAAGCGGAAATACAAATGGCATTGAATCAGGTTATGGAAAACAAAACGGTTATAGCCATAGCCCACAGGCTGTCAACAATTGCCAGAATGGATCGAATAATTGTTTTGGATGAAGGGAAGATTGTGGAAGAGGGTACGCATGAACCACTGCTACAGGCGAAAAGATTATATGCAAACTTCTGGAGTCGGCAGTCTGGTGGTTTTATTGGTGTGGAAAAGCCGCAGCAAAGTTGAACTTGCTTAACTCACTGCTTTAAATGTTTGCCTTTTGAGAAAATCTGCGGGTGACAAAACGTATCAATGGAATAAGCCACAGGGCAATAACAATTACACCCAGGGTTGCTGCAATTGGTCTTGAGAAAAATCCTGTCAGTTCGCCATCGGCCTTGATCATTGAAGACATGAAATTATCTTCAAGCAGAGTGCCTAATACAATACCGAGAATTGTGGGTGCGACCGGAAATCCGTTTTCTTCCATCAGGTAGGCCAGCACACCCATAACCAGCATGATGCTGACACCGAATACCGTGTTGTTAATTGCAAACGATCCAACAATGCAGAACATCAGAATAACCGGTATTAACACATGTCGTGGTATTCTTAAGATCTGACGCGACAATCGAATGGCCAGAAACCCAAGTGGTAACAGCGCCAGATTGGCCAGGAAAAACGCAATAAACACAGCATAGATTAATTCAGGCTGGTGCAAAAAGACGGTGGGCCCGGGATTCATCCCTTTCATGTACAAGACACCAATTACTATGGCGGTAATCGAATCGCCGGGAATGCCAAATACAATCGCTGGTACCCATGCTCCTGCAAGTCCGGCGTTGTTGGCAGTGCCTGCGTCTACCAGTCCTTCAACGTGGCCGGTACCGAACTCTTCCTTCTTTTTGGAGTATCGTTTTGATGCAGCATAGGCGATCCATGCTGCTATATCGGCCCCGGCACCGGGAAGTATTCCAACAGTCGCACCAATAAATCCACCGCGAAAAACATTGCGCTTGTACTTCTTTAAAATTGTGCCTATGCCACTAAAAACATGCCTGATAGGTTGTTGTACGGTTGCTGTCTGACTCTTTGTGGATACAGTGAATCGAATCACTTCAGATATAGCAAACATGCCTATCATTGCAGGAATAAAGCTGACGCCACCCATCATCTCCACACTGCCAAAGGTAAAGCGTGGATGTCCGGCGGTGATATCAATACCAATGGTCGATATAAATAAACCGATAAGCAAAGAGACAACGCCTTTGAGCGTTGAGCCGGTCGATACAATCACCGCGCACGATAACCCCAGACAGGCCAGCCAGAAGTATTCGTACGATGAAAACTTTATTGCAAATTCTGCCAGTGCAGGGGCGCTCAGTGCCAGTACCAGTGATCCCATCACACCACCGATTACCGCACAGACCAGGCTGGTGCCAAGGGCCAGTTCGGCTTTGCCTTTACGGGTTAGTGCATAGGCTTCATCGCAATAGGCGGCCGATGCCGGGGTTCCGGGGATGCGAAGCAGTGCTCCGGGAATGTCACCGGCAAAGATTGCCATGGCCACGGTGGTAACTATGCAGGCTATGGCCGGTACCGGATCCATAAAAAAAGTAAACGGCACCAGTAACGCGGTTGCCATGGTAGCCGTGAGTCCGGGTATGGCACCGACAAAAAGACCGAATAGTGCGGCAAGCAGCATCACACCCAGTACTGCCGGGTCGAAGATCAGACCAAAGGCCAGAATTACCGCGTCCATGGATGCCTCACCACACCAGCCCCTGTAGCAACCCGGCGGGCAGTGGTACCAGTAATATTTTTGCAAACAACAGTTGAATGACAGCGGTAGCAGCAACTGCAATGATCACAGATGCAACAATCGAAGAGCCAAGGCGATACAGCAGAAAAGCAATTGTACAGAATGAAAGCGGGATAAAACCGATGACATCTGAGAAAAATATATAGAGAAAAAGAAAAACTATGATCAGCAGCGCGTTGGTTTTTGCGTGCTTTGAGTCTGCGATGTTACTTGTATCGATCCACTTCATGCTGTTTGCAGAAGCAGTATCACGTCTTGCGAGCAGTCCGCGGATGATTAGCAGTACGCCACAGATGGCAAGGCCGATGCCTATCAGTGAGGGGAACAGATCGGGTCCGTAAGATTGTCCGTGTAGTGAAGGAAAGGTGCGAGTGTAGGCGATCTCTGCTGCTGCAAAGATCACCAACACTGCACCCGATATTGCGTCGTTAACCCGCATGCAGGCAACTACGAAATAAGATCGTTGAACCTACTTTGCAAGTCCAACTGCCTTCATCACGCCGCCAAGTGCTTCGTCACTGTTAGCCATCCATTCGCTGAACTCATCACCCGGCTTCCATACCAGACCAAATCCACGGCCTTTCATGAAGTCCTGAAACTCCGCTGAGTTCCATACCTTTTCGAATGCAACAGTCAGTGTCTCTGTTGCTTCTTCAGGCATTCCTGCAGGGCCTGCCAGTCCGCGCCATGCTGCCATTTGCCAGTCGATACCGGCTGCTTCTTTCAGGGTTGGCACATCTGCAAATGCACTGTTTCTTTCAGTATCCATTACCGCGAGGGACTTTATCTTGCCAGCTTCAATGAGTGCGCTCGCCTCTACAATAGAGCATGTCACGATATCTACACCACCGGCAGCCAGTTCCTGCAGGCCCGGGGCCGCACCTTTTGAAGGTACCCAGGGAGATGCGTCAGGACTGACACCTGCGGTGTTTAAAAGACCCGCCATTGCAAGATGCCAGATACCGCCCTGACCTGTGCCCGATGACTTGTGCTGACCCGGGTTTGCCTTGATAGCATCAACCGCGTCCTGCACAGTTTCCCACGGCGAGTCTGCAGCGACCTGAAAGCCGGCTGCATCGTAGTTGTAGAGCGCTATTGGCGTGTAGTCTTTACCGGTCAGTTCGGTAAGGCCTGCCCAGTGCATCATGCCTATTTCAACAGTGGCTACACCAATGGTGTAACCGTCAGGCTTTGCCGTGGCGATTGCGGAGTGACCAACAACCCCGCTGCCACCAGTACGATTGACTACGTTGACTGGCTGACCAAGCTCTTTTTCGAGCAGTGATCCAATCATTCTGCCGGTCGCATCCGTACCACCACCGGCACCCCATGGCACAATCAGGGTAATCGGTCGCTCCGGGTAAGCTGCCATTGCCGGAGCACTAACCATGCTCAGCGCGAGCGCCGCTCCCACTACGGATGCAGAAAGTACTTTAGCAAGTGATTTGAATTGTCGAATCATTTCGTTTTTCCTCGTATTGTTTAATAAACTATAGCGCCGGTAATAAAGCGCATCTAACACTCTACAAATTAACTGTATAACATTCCGCCATTGATATCGAAGTTTGCACCGGTAATAAATGCAGACTGTTCGCTGGCTAGAAAATAAACCAGATTAGCTACGTCCTCCGGTACGCCTTCACGCTTTACCGGTGATGCATTGGCCACATGTGTGCGCACTTCAGGCTTGGTGAATACGTTATGGAAGTCAGTATCAATCATTCCCGGACAGATTGCATTGACACGAACATCGGGGCCCAGCTCTTTTGCCAACCCTCGAGTCATTGTCATGACTGCACCCTTAGAGGCCGCATAGGCCACAGCTCCTGGTCCGCCACCATCGCGACCAGCCTGTGAGGCCAGATTAACGATTGCACCTTTCTTCATATGGGGCAGGCACGATTTGATCATCAGGAACGTGCTGGTTGTATTTAACGACATTACCTCGTTCCAGTGTTCCAGAGACATTTCTGCAACTGTTTTGCGGGCAATCAGACCGCCGGTGTTATTGACCAGTATGTCGACACCGCCGAATGCATCGACCGTTTTTTTAACCAGCGCTTCAACGTTAGCTGGATTGTTAAGATCTGCCTGTACTGCAATAGCGTCGCCGCCATTGGCTTTTATTTCAGCTACAGCACTCTCGGCACCTTCACTACTTGCGTGATAGCTGAGCGCAACTTTGGCACCCTCGGCCGCCAGGCGCATAGCGCAGGCGCGACCGATGTCGCGACCAGCACCAGTAATGATGGCGCTCATGTTATTTAAACTCATTTTTATACCCTGCAATTTAAAATAGTATTGTAAGTTGCGCCTAAGCGCCGACGTCAAAAGTCTTTGGGACTACTACTCTGAAACTTCTATCATTGGCATCACTGAAGTACAGATCACAGTCGTACCCCTGATCATCAAGAAAGCTGAAAATTCGTCTTGGTGCGTTCACCGGATAAGGCACGATCAATGTGGCTATTCGATGCCGAATTGCTTTTGGATAGTGTGCTGTCAAACGGGTACTAACCGGTAGCCCGTCATAGTCAGCCGGATCCACATCTGGAAAATCCGTCACCTGGGAAAGCTCCGCGGCACCAGCCTCAGACCATAAAATCTGTCCATAGAAGCCGGCTTTCTCACCCGTGTAGCGAAAAGTGGTATCACTCAGAGACAATGGTGCATTAGCATGCAACAACCAGTCTATAGAAACCGGAGTGTTTGCATCAATGGCATCGACAATAACAAAATAGCTGTTGTCAACAAAGTAAATATCCCGGAGGACTTTTGTTACTTCCGGAGTCAGCGACTGATAAGCCGCAGTGGCGTCACCCTGAATGTATATGTGATCATCGTGTTGCTCAGCTGTGATTATTTTACCTGCCGACTGCATAGCCTGCGCTTTGTCTTTACCGGCGTATTGCCCTTTACCATCAATTAAAATGGCATTTTTTGAACAGGTCTGACGCCGCCAGTTCTGATGCATTGAGCTGTTGAATGCCACATAGTGGCCGGACTGAATCGCCAGGTCTTCACCAAAGCCTGCCAGGCAAAATGCATTCTGATCACCGTGGCTGTGACTTATGGAGCCATACTTTGATGACTTGAAAACAAACTGAATGTGATTTTCAGGGTCCGCCATGCTGGTCTGAATTGCTGCCCATCCAACGCCTTCAAACCATCGCAAGGTATCATCAGCACCAGGTGGCTGTGCTTTAATAACAGGGAAGTCTGTGCGATAAGCCAGCTCATCGAAATTAAGATCCCACCAGCCGTAGTTGTAGAACGCCATTTCGGTACCGGGATCATTGCGTTTGATTTCGTCGTAGTACCACTGATAAGCTCCATTGCCGGTAACACCTGCAAACTGGCGTAAGTTATAGCCAATCTTAAGTGAGGGCAGGTCACCCATGGTGCTGTCATCACCAAATGTTGCACGGCGTGTATCCGGTGATTTTGTATATAACGGAAAGTCTCCGGTGTGCTGAAAAAACGGACGCTGATATAAGTCTATGCCGGCATAGCCTTTGAGAAGATTTACTGCATCGATCAGATAGGCCATACCGGTCATCCAGTAGTGCGGGCCCTCCGCCCAGCCACCTTGTGCATCACCCCAGGGGGAATACACAGTGCTTAAGAATTCGACCGCATAGTTCAGCCAGATCTCAGCTTCCGGTTCATCTTCAAGGAGCGCAATAGACGCTGGAATCAATACGGCTGAAACGGCTCGTACCGCATGGCTGTCAAACGGAAACAACTGAATGTTTGCGTGTTTGATAATATGGTCAGCGGTTTCGCGAGTGCGCACCAGTAATGCGGTACGTACTGTGTCGCGCTCTTCCTGAGTTAATTCATCGTAGAGCCAGTCGTAACCCCATGCCAGCGCACCGTTTACCCGGAATGCCCATTCGTCGGTATAGCTGCGTGATGTTGTACCACCCGGATTCCACGATGCAGTTTCCAATAGCCACTCTTTGGAGCGCGCAATCATTTTTGCATCTTCGGTTATTACTCCACCGACTGCCAAGTGTCTGATGGCATAGATGAGCTCCTGACAGTCTATGTAGGTTTGTCTCCACACCGGTGCTACCCGTTTGTGATCGGGATAGCCAACGGGTTCGGTCATTACATCGCGATCCATCCATGGCAATACAGATTTACTGTAAAAAACATCCCAGGTGCAATGTGTTGAATCCTTGGTGAGGCTCTTTTTAAAAGCCGCGATATTGTCTTTGTTCATCCACAATCGCGGATGATCTTTGTTTGAATTTGCGTAACGTGTACTGCGCGATGGCAATGGTGTTTCCGGCAGGTTTTCGCCGACTGAGAAATAGCGGTCGCTGCTCCAGTTGCTATTTGGTTCACGTTTGTCTGGTGACCATACGGCGTATGACCAGACATAATTACCCGCAGCTAGTGTGCTGTCTGGCGTGAAAAAATTGAGATCTATGCCTTTGAAGAGCTGAGTGCTGTTGGCATTGTAGTTGGCATCGTTTGAAATTCGTACGATGTATTCTGCGCCATCTTCAATGGTTGGCAGCCAGGTAAAGCGAGGCGGGTTTTCTGTGATAACTGTTTCAGCGACGGGCGAGTACTGAATTGTAAGTCGACCCGTTGCAGGTTCATCAAGCATTGGTAGCTGACTACTGGGTTTAATACTACTTGCCATAGGTCCGGTGAAGCGTATTCAGGTTTAGAGATATGTTAAGTGGGGAGTAAAACGGTGCAGAGCACGATGCTCTGCTCTGAGCTCTGCACCGAATTTAACAGTGAACTGCTAGCCGCCGTACTGGCGCTTGTACGCTGAGTTCATTACTTCGAGTACATCGGCAAATCCTTTTTTATTGAGCTGGTCAATGTAGTCGTCCCATTCGGCTTCTACATCGCCGTTGCCCAGTATCCAGGTTTGCTGGCGCTCGAGCATGTAGTCACGAACAGAGCCCCAGTGACGATCATAGACTTTCTGTTCTTCAGCGTTAAACGCCACACCCAGAAACTGATCAATCAGGTAGTCGCCTTCGTCATAGAGTGCGATACCTTCCAGTGCAAACTCGTTTGACCACTGGATCTCGTAACCGTAGTCCTGGTAGTAACCGCGGCCCTGAAGTTGAGCACCTACCTGATACAGCTGGTTGTTTACAGGCTCATCGCTATTAAGTACTGAGTCTTTGAAAATAGCTTTGCCATCAACCAGTTCATACTGCTCTCCTTCTGCACCGAAGTTAGCCATGCGTCGGCCTTTTTCAGTGAACCAGAAGTCGAAATACTTAATGGTCTCTACCGGGTGCTTGTTGGTGCCACCAATAGCCCAGCCATCAGGCTTGATAGGGATGCGACGGTGTTCTTCGATGCGCTTACCGGTTATAGAAGCCGGTGGTGCAAACGCTTTGAATTCAAAGTCGTCAATTTCGCTTGATAGACGGTTGTAACCAGAGGTTGATGCAAACCAGTCGTGAGTAGAACCGCCAAGGTTTTCAGACAACAGAAATTCGCGTGATGAACTGCCTCGTGTGAATATTTCTGCATCAATAAGACCTTCTTTATACCATCGGGCGATGTTCTTTATGCCTTCACGGTAACCTTCACCTGCATAGCCGTGCTTAACTTCACCGTCTTCAACCAGGAAGTCATGGTAGGTGTCAGAGCCTGATGAACGACCGTCCCAGAGGGTGACGAGTCGAAGTACTTCCGGCCACTGGCGAGCGAAGAAAGGTACTTCGTCTGCTTCACCGTTGCCGTTTGGATCCTGCGTTTTGAAAGCGCGCAGTACTTTTTCATAGTCATCTACAGTTTCCGGCATATCGAGGCCCAGCTTGTTTAGCCAGTCAGTGCGGATCCAGTAGGCGCGACCGTATTTTCCATCGGGAAGATAGGGAATGTAGTACATGTTGCCATCGGCGGCTTTGAGTGCCGATGCAACTTCAGGCTTTTTCTCAAAGAATGCTTTAAGGTTGGGTGCATGCTCATCGATTAGATCATTCAGTGGCAGAAATGCACCTTCGGGACCGTACTGATTAACGAAATCTTTAATACGGCTTGAGCCGACAATATCAGGGATTTTACCGGAGGCAAGCATCAGGTTTAGTGCTTCTGTCTTACCTGTGTTTTCGCTGTCAGTACGCAGGTTGGCACCAACGGTTACATCTTTAAGATGGATGTTGGTGAGCTTTCTTGCTTCTACTTCTACAGGCCAGTCTTCCTGGTAGACAGGATAGCGCTTGTGGTTCATCTGGATACTGAGTTCAAGAGGTTTGTCGGAAATTTTGTACTGATCGTCGTCAGCCGAAACAACCCCCGTAGTCAGAGCGGAACTGGCAAACATGGCCAGCATTAACGAACGGATTTTCATGGTATTACTCTCCTCGTTGTTGCAGTTAAAACTAAGCGAAAAAATTCACTCCTTGACTCCACCAAGCAGTATACCTTTCTCGAAGTATTTTTGAATGTAAGGATACACAATTAATACAGGAATGATCGAGCATACGATAATTGCCGCAGTCACTGATTCAGGCCCGTAGGGTTGCGATGTTAACGTTGCGGTGAATTCCTGGTCGTCTGATAGAGTTGCGATTGTGTGACGCAGGAATACCTGCAGCGGGATCTTTTCCTCACTTTGCAATAGTATCATTGCCCAGAAGAAGCCGTTCCAGCGCGCAACAATACAGAACAGGGTAATAGTGGCAATGGCTGGTTTGGACAACGGCACAAATACTTTCCACAAAATTTGAAAATCGTTGGCACCGTCCATGCGCGCGGCCTCTTCGAAACTCTGAGGCAGTGACTCGAAAAAATTTCGCAAAAGAATAATATTAAAAGCGTTTACCGCAAACGCGATAATAATACCGAAGTAACTATCCAGTAAATTCAGATCACGCATGTTCAGAAAGAACGGTATCAACCCGGCGTTAAACCATAATGTAAACGCGATAAACAGGTTCCAGAACCTGCGGCCCTTTAGCTGCGGTCGCGACAAAGCGTAAGCACCCGGCACAATAATAAGCAGGCTCATAATTGTGCCGCCAATGGTGTAGATAAATGTATTGAGGTAGGACAGCCAGAACTTCGGGTCAGTGAGTATGTATTTATAGGCTGCCAGTGTGGCATCTACCGGGGTAAGTACTACCTTGCCGGCTGCCGCTGCAAAACCACCACTGAATGAAACCGCTGCTATATAAATGAACGGGTAGAAAGTGGCTACCGTAAACAAGCCAATTAACACTGACGTCGCGAATGCAAACAGCTTGTCACCGCGCGAGTATAGATTTACATTCATTGCCATCTATCTTCTCCCCGGAACTACCAAAGTGAAGTTCGCACGTAGCGACGTGACAATGTATTAGCCACCATAACGAGCACGAATGCCACTATGGCGTTGAACAAGCCGGCGGCCGCTGCAACATCGTATTGTCCGCTTTGCAGACCCTGCCGGAATACCCATGTATTGACCACATCTGCGGTTTCATAGGTGGCTGGCTGGTAGAGCAGTATGATCATCTCGAAAGACACTGCCATTACGTTGCCTATTCGAATGATCAGCATGATGATGATGGTTGGCAGTATAGAGGGCAGTGTGATTTTCCACATCATTTGCCAGCGGCTGGCACCATCTACTACCGCACTTTCATACAGGGAGGTACTGACACCGGCAATTGCTGCCAGAAATACAATCGATCCAAATCCGGCTTCCTGCCAGATTCCGGTGCCGACAAAAATAGGTCGAAACCACTCCTGTTTGGTTAAAAAGTAAATGGAATCTATGCCAAACCATCCCATAATGGTATTGACCACGCC
>CAYLZS010000215.1:0-5243 GCA_964388065.1 uncultured Granulosicoccaceae bacterium | reverse complement strand
TCAGTGTTTGTGCTTCTTCACCCATCATGGTCTCTTTGGCCACTTCTGATAAAACATCAATAACTTCCTGTGGTGTGCCTTTTTTAACGAACAGACCATTCCACAATTCAATGTCGTTAATGCCAGCCTGAGCTGCCAGTGTCTCAACACCTTCCAGTTTTCCGATTGGTTCTGATCCGATGTTGGCGAGTATGTTGATGTCATCGAGACAAGGTTCAATCAGAGCCAGTGTGGTATTGATAACGTCTGCGTCACCGGCAGACAAGGTGTTGCAGTCAAGCAGATCGAATGCTGCTTCATCGGCAAATTCAAAACCGAGCTTTCGAGCGGCAGCAACACTTGCGCGAGTGGGTGTTAAGCCGGCACCAAAGTGACCGAGTACAACATCGTTGTCTTTGGCGTGTGCGGCCAGTTCGGTCATGTTGCTGTAACCGGCATCACCGCTGGCGGCGAGTACGAACGGATAGGTCAGGAATATACCGATCGGTGTGAAGCTGTCTTCTTCAATGCCGATGTCGAGGACTGGTCCAACGACAGGTACACCGATAACAAACGAGCCCACCATCGAGCCATCGGTCGGGCCATTAAGCACTTCAAGAGCACCCGGGAAAGGACCATCACCACCGCCTGGCTTATTGACAACAGATGCAGACACTCCTGTCTTCTCTTCCATGTTTTTGGCAATCATGCGAGTCAGAACATCTTCGAAGTCACTCGGTGGCCAGGGCACAATAAACTGTACTGGTGCGGTTGGATATTCAGCATGAGCAGGCGCGAGCCCTCCCAGCAATGCCGTTGCTGCCACGACGGCAGTTAAAAGTCTTTTCATTGTTTGGTTCCTCACTTATCTGTTACATCGGTCAGCTTTGCTGAATTCGTGCTGGTTGCTTAACAGCATGCCAAATGATGTAGCCAATGACTAGGATAATCGCGACAAAAAGCGTCCCTGAAACGGGTCTGTTTATGAAGTCTGCCGCAGTTTTTATCTGTCCGGCACCGGCGGTCAGTCTTTCGGTGATAATCGATCCGAGCACCAGGCCGAGAACGATTGGTACCAGTGGCCAGTCGAGGCGACGAAAAATGAAACCGATAAAGCCGAATATCACAGCGAAAACGCAATCGATAATGCTGTTGCGGATGGAGTAAACACCAACAAACGCCAGCAGCATAATCATCGCACCCAGAAACCGGTTGGGTATGTAAATCATTTTGGCGATGAATCGGGTGGTAAATAAAAGGGTGACCAACACCAGTACGTTAATGATTAAAAGTGCCGTAAACAGGCTGAACAAAAAGTCCGGATGATTCTCGAAAATATCCGGCCCGGGCTTTATACCTGCATCAAAAAATACCACCATCATCATGGCTGTAAGTGCCTCACCTGGTACACCGAGCGCTAACAGTGGAATCATTGCGGCAGCTGGTACCGCATTGTTTGAAGTCTCGGATGCAATCAATCCTTCCGGTGAGCCGTGTCCAAAGCGTGCCGGATCTTTTGACAGGGAACGCGCTGTTGAATAGCTGAAAAACTGCGCAACAAATTCACCGACGCCCGGAATGATACCCATCAACGTGCCGTAGACGGCTGAACAAAAAGCGATGACTTTTTTACCCGCAATTTCTTTAAACCCGCGAAATACATCTCCGCTGAAACGCGCTTTTGATGGATCGTCGTCTTTGCCTGTCATAAGATTGAGTGCCTGACTCAACGCGAATATTCCAACGATAACAACAATCAGATTAAAACCTGCCAAAAGGTATTCAACATCGAATGTGTAGCGATCGACTTTGCGCAATGTCTGTCGCCCTACCATGGAAATCAAAAAACCAAACCCGAATAACATAGCGGCGATACCCATGGTTTTTTTGTGTGCGGCAATTAGTAGTACGCCACCAAGTATGGCTGCCATCAGGATGTCGCGTTGTCCGAACAGTGCACCCAGATCGCGCAGGTAGGGGCCAAATACAAATAGCGCTATCAATGCAGTGCTGATTGAAAAACACGCACCGATAAAAGAAGCTGAATAGGCCAGCGCCAGTGCGCGTGATGCCTCGCCACGACGTGTCATGGCATAGCCATCGTAAGTAGTCAGAGCGTTCACCGGAGTGCCCGGTGTATTGATCAGGATAGCCGGAATAGCACCACCGTACATAGATGAACCGTAAACGCCTAATAAAAGTACAAGACTCACGAGGTCATCGAGAAATACAGTTGCAGGCAGTAATATGGCAATAGCGATTGCCGGACCAATACCGGGGACTGCGCCAATTGCCACTCCACCGATTGAGCCAATAACGATTGCTAACAACACTGCCGGTTGTAAAAGCTGATTGAGGCCTGCTAAAAAAGCTTCCATCTGTGTGCGTCTAGAAGTAAGTCAACATGAAAACTCGAAGCGCTGAAGGCAGCTGATCGTAAAGCCAGACCACAGACGGAGTTTTTATTTGCAGAAGCGTGCGAAACACCACCACAATAGCGAAGCTGCTTAACAGTCCGGTGAGTAACCATCTTGCGGTTCTATACCCTAAGCGCCAGGTCAGGAATACTCCCAGTATAATCGTGGAGAGCAGATAGCCCAGTACCGGTATGCTCAGTGTGTATAAAATAAAGTAGGCAACAAACTCCAGCGCCGCTAAATATTTTGCCGTTTCATAACCAGCTTCAATCGGCAGTAAAAAGCGCTGACGCCAGCGGCGAACCTGAATAGAGGCTCGCAAATTCCAAATTGCTGCGGGTACCAGTAAGGCAAGGCATAGCATGGGTGCTACCCATGATTGTTTTAGTATGGTGCCGAGTCGGGCTTTGCGGCCTTCGTAGTCGGTCAGGCCGAATTGAAAGCCTGCATACTGGCTGAGGTTGTCCGGTAGCTTGCGGTTTTGCCAGCCTGTTTCGGACCAGAAAAATAAAAGAAAGAACAGCGCCACCAGAACTGCAACAACAGAGGCATGGAAGTCACCCCGGCCACGCTTGAATTCAAACAGGTCCTGAACTTTTATTTTTTTGTCTGGTGGACACTCGCTCCTGAAGAGTTTTTTGCTGTCGATAACTTCTGACGGCACTTGCTCATCGAACAGCAACAGATCTTCATGATTAGAGATTTTGTTGGTCAGGCGTGAATCCATTGACCGATAATAGGGTAAAGCTGATTAGTTTTCTTTGCCTTAAACGCCGCAGGAGCCGGGTGGCAACTCTTGTTTTGATCAGGAAATTACCTGGTTAGCGAACTATCTGCGCCCAGGCGGAGTGATTATGAATTGATTCGAAGTTCTCTACTTCCAGTTCATACGACTTGATGTTGCCATTGCTGTTTAACATCGCCGCGACTTCTCGAATTAAGTCTTCTACAAATCTCGGGTTGTCGTACGCTTGCTCTGTCACAAATTTCTCATCAGCGCGCTTAAGCTGACTATAGAGTTGAGCGGAGGCTTGCTCCTCAGCCCTTATGATCAGGTCTTCCCAATAAAAATTGTGCTGATCCTGCAGCAATGCATTAATTGAAATTACCGAGCGCTGACTATGTGCACCATATTTTGAAATTTCCTTTGAGCACGGGCATAGCGTGGTCACCGGGATATCAGTCTTTACTGTGGTTTCAGTAGTGCCGTCACTGCGAGTGTTTGACTGTAATGTGATGTTGTAGTCGAGCATGCCCTTCTGGCCTGTGACAGGTGCTTGTTTATCTATGAAGTATGGAAACTCCATGGTTATGGTGCCGGCGGTGCTTTCAAGTCGGCTCAGCATCTCAGTTTGTACTTCCACAATAGTCTTTGCGGTAATCTCAAATTCTCTGAATTCGTTTAGCAACTGGGTAAAGCGGGACATATGTGTCCCTTTGAGATCCTGTGGCAGGAACACAGCCAGCGCAAAAGTTGCCACGCTGTGTTGTGGCGCTGATTTATCTCGCACGATAACCGGACTGCGGATCGATTTAATACCAACCCGACTGATGTCGAGCTGGCGCGAATCCTTGTAGCCCTGAACGTCCGGCATTGCCGTGTTCGAACTGTTTGTGTCAGTCATAAGTTATCGCGAAAGTTGGTCCTGCGATTGCAGGACTTTGGTTGTTTGGGTAGCAGCGCCTCTGTCTTACAGAAGAGGCATTCCCAATGTACTAAGGTACTGGTGCTTCAGGTTCTTGTGTTACTGGGTGACAGTGATTTTGTCTTCCACTGCTGACAACAAGCCGTCATTTAAAAATTGATCTATCTGTGATTGCAAGCCTGCTTCATCAAGTTGGCATTGTGCCAGCAGATCACCGCGCTCACCGTGTTCATCATAACAATTAGGCAGTCCGATATTGAGTACCTGATTGGTTAGTTTTAATCGGTGTAAGCACTCGTTTATTGCGCTGCCGGCACCACCGGCAATGGTATTTTCCTCAATTGTTATCAATGCGTTGTGACTCTCAGCGATGTTTTTTATCATCGTTTCATCAAGCGGTACTATGAATCGCATATTCACAACCGTGGCTCCGAGCTTCTTGGCGATACTGATTGCCGGCGGTACCATGCTGCCGAATGCCAGTATTGCAACGTCAGTGTTGCTTCCCTGGTGTACTACCTCTGCTTTGCCCCATGGCAGCAGGGTCATTTCTTTTTCTACTGTGACACCCGGACCTGTACCGCGAGGGTAGCGTACTGCTACCGGTCCCTGGTGCTGCAGGCCGGTGTAGAGCATTTGTCGGCACTCGTTTTCATCTGCAGGTGCCATAACGGACATGTTTGGCAAGCAGCGAAGGTATGAAAAATCGTAGTTACCTGCATGGGTTGGTCCGTCGGGACCTACCAGGCCTGCACGGTCTACTGCAAAAAGTACATTCAGGTTTTGCACTGCGACATCATGCACAACCTGGTCGTACGCGCGCTGCATAAAAGTAGAGTAGATGGCGACAACCGGTTTCATCCCTTCACAGGCAAGTCCGGCGGCAAGTGTTACGGAGTGTTGTTCCGCAATGCCGACGTCGAAGTAGCGATCCGGAAATTGCTTTTCAAATTCAACAAGTCCGGAGCCTTCACGCATCGCGGGAGTGATGCCAATGATTGTTTCATCTTTGGCTGCCATATCGCAAAGCCAGTTGCCAAATACTTCTGTATAAGTTGGTCCGCTGCTTTTTTTGTTACTGCTCGAAAGCTTCTTGCCGGTAGCAGGGTCAAAAGGTGTTACTGCATGTAATGCCAGTGCATCTTCCTCTGCATATTTATAGCCTTTGCCTTTTTGCGTAACAGCGTGCAATAAAATTGGG